>NZ_CP007203.1:2349857-2649857 GCF_000340565.2 Nodularia spumigena CCY9414 | reverse complement strand
CGGGACGGCAACTACTGCTAAAATCGGACGCTTTTCTTTAACTAAAGCGATGTGAATGGCATACTCGCCAGTTTTTTCAATAAAGTCTCGCGTACCATCTAAAGGATCAATAATCCATACCCATTCAGGCGATTCTGGACTCAGTTGTGATTTATAAGTTTCTTCGCTAATATAGGCAAAATCTTCATTACCCAAAGCGGCTTGTAACTTTTCCAGAATATATTTACTTACGGCTACATCTGCAACAGTCACAGGCTCATTCTGTTTGTACTGTATATCTAAATTTGGGTCTTTTGCAGTGCCGTCGTAATAAGACCTAAGTATATCTGATGCACCCCAACTTATTTCACGAGCGATCGCTAAAATTTCTTGCAAGTCTTTCATTAATTTTGCCTTAATTACTGAGGAATGGGGATTTAATAAATACACTAACCTCACCCCCAACCCCTCTCCTTACTAAGGAGAGGGGAGAGTTTGAACAAAGTCAAAGACGGGGTGAAGTCTACATCTGTGGAAGTTAAATCTTAACAGCAGATTCCATCCAACGACGCGTACCAAAAAATTGACAGGAGTTAGCAGCAATTTTAGCAGCCCGTGTCAGAGCATCAGTAAAACTTGCCTGTAAAATATAGTAACAGAAAGCACCGTGAAAAATATCTCCAGCCCCCAGAGTATCAACCGGCTGAACTTGCGGGACATCAACAGCACCCATTTGAGTAGAAGATAAATATTCAATTGGGTTTTCGCCGTGAGTAATGGCGATGTGAGGAATATTAAATGTACTTAAGTAAGTAAACACCTCAGCTTCAGTGTGGCAGTTAGGCGGATAAAAGTTTGCCGAACACAGGGCATAATCAACAAAAGGCAAAATTTGCTCAAATCCTGGTTTCCAACTCCCACCGTCAATCACTATGGGGATATTTGCAGCTTTAGCCATTTCCGCTATGCTGAGGCTAACCGCCATCTGATGCCCATCAATTAAGACAATATCAATATCCTGTAAAATATCTGGCGGGATAGATGTTTTACTTACTTGACTTTTGGCAGCATTTATGCTAACAACAGCGCGTTCACCTGTGGCTTGGGTGATAATGATTGAAGATACAGGTGGTGGTGTACTTATATTAGATTCAAGATCAGCGATCGCCACTTGATAATTTGCCAAATCTCCGCGAATTAGTTGCGTCATCGGATGAGAACCCAGCACACCCAAAACTTGAGCTTGATTCCCTAAATAACTAAAGGTAACAGCCGCATTGGTAGCGGGTCCACCGGCTGCTAAAGTATAATCAGTAGCGACAATTTTCTGATTATTTTTAGGGGCAGAATCAGCGAGGTAAATTAAATCCAAGGTGACTAAACCGACAAATAACCCACGCTGGGATTTAAGATTATTCATAGTTTTTTTATAGAATGGGAATCCTCACTCTTAAAATATTCAAGGCGGGCAAGATGCCCACCCCACAAGATAGATAATTAATTTATTGGAAATATTATTTTCTCACTCATGCAAACTGACCCCAAACCAGGAACACTTTACATCGTCGGGACACCAATTGGCAACCTGGAAGATATTACCTTTCGGGCGGTGCGAATTTTGCAAACGGTAAATTTAATTGCAGCCGAAGATACTCGCCACACAGGGAAATTACTACAGCATTTTCAAATTAAAACACCCCAGATAAGTTACCACGAACACAATAGCCATAGCCGCATCCCGGAATTATTAGAGTATATGGCAAATGGGCAGGCGATCGCTCTAGTTAGTGATGCGGGAATGCCGGGAATTTCTGATCCTGGTTATGAATTGGTAAAAGCTTGTGTTGAGGCGGGTGTAACTGTTGTACCTATTCCGGGGGCGAGTGCCGCAATTACCGCTTTAAGTGCAGCCGGTTTACCTACAGATAGGTTTGTTTTTGAAGGCTTTTTACCAGCTAAGGCGCAAAAACGGCGTGAATATTTAGAATTGATTCAGGCAGAATCTCGCACTTTAATTTTCTACGAATCACCGCACCGCTTACGAGAAAGTTTACAAGACTTTGCCATAGTTTGGGGAGGCGATCGCCAAATTGTGCTGGCACGGGAGTTAACTAAATTATACGAAGAATTTTGGCGCGGAACCATTGCCGAGGCGATCGCACATTATAGCCAACGTGAACCCCAAGGCGAATATACTTTAGTGCTGGCTGGAATTACCGCCAGTCAACCCCAACTCACAGAAGAACAATTAAAAGCCGAATTACTAGAGATTATCAGTCAGGGCATATCGCGATCGCAAGCCAGCCGACAATTAGCAAAAATGACTTCTCTCCCCCGTCGCCAACTTTATCAACTAGCTCTTTCCTTAGAAATCAATCCTGATAATACCAATTAAACCACATTAGATAATGCCGATTTCAAACCAGTATATTTACTTAAATATATTTAAATTAAGTAAAATAAAATTTTGGTAAAGTCCAGTAGTTTGAGCAAATGTCCCATATAATTAAGTGTATCATTTGCTTGATCTACTCAAGAACAAAATATGGGCAGACTTTTAATCAAAATCATAGGTTTAAGTCTACTTCTTGTAGGCATCTACTTTTTTGCTCAAAATATCATATTTGTCAGCAGTTACTATTCAATTTTTTACCGCCGAGTACCTGCTACCATATCTGTTTTAGCCATCATGTCAGGAGTATTTTCACTGTTGTTCTTCCGTAGGGAAACTGGAAACCTGGGATGGTTTTTCCTAGCTATTGGCTTAGTGCTAGTTTTCTTAAGCGGTGGCGTAATTTTTCGCTCAACTAGCTTGTGGAATTTATTAGTGGCTTTAGGCGCTTTAGTCTCTGGATATCAATTATTAAACACTGGTAAAGTCCGCTTTTGAAAAGTTTTGAGAACAGTCATCATAACTATATCTTTTTGCCCTTTTTGTCAAGTCCTTTGGGGATAGCTGCGCTTACCTCGTAGCTTCAACTACAGGAGATAGAGAGGAGATAACTTTAGTCCTCACTACGAACGTTTAAGCTAAATTTGAGGCTAATATATAAGATGAAAAATATTGACTATAAGGATACAGCAAGAATGACCCAAGTCGTTCTAGGAGAAAACGAAGGTATTGATTCAGCTTTGCGTCGGTTTAAACGCCAGGTCTCTAAAGCTGGTATATTAGCTGATGTCAAGTTTCATCGGCACTTTGAAACACCTTTAGAAAAGCGCAAGCGTAAGCTGGTACTAGCTAGACGCAATCGACGCTTTTAATCAACCTATTTGGGCAGAACCTTCAGTTAACAGTTATCAGTTAACAGTTATCAGTTATCAGTCAAGAGACATAATTGGGTTTGAATTCCCTACCTTATGTCTTGCTTACTGATAACTTCTGCTATATAAAACCTAGACAAAACTAGACTTTACTTTCTACTTCAACGGGAGCATGGGAGCAGTTATCCCTCAGTAGACTTTCACGCCTTAGCCAGACGCGATTGTGTTCCAATTAAGTTTCTGAAAAAGACTACCACCATCATTGCTTGGTTTTCGCGTCGGCAATAGTCTCAATTCAATACTTGATATCACCGTATTATATATCAAGTAGTTGATTTTTTCCTAAAATATATATTGATTTTTGTCAATATAAGTATAGTTTTGTCTATGAAATTGTCAACTTAGGACTTGCTCACTATTCCCTGATTTATGAGGAAAGTTCGACAGTGCGGCTATTACAACGATTCATCGCCTTTTCTACTCCCTGCTTGAGGCTCAATTCTACACACTCAACCACAAACTGAAGTAAGACAGATATCAGTTGAGTTTCAGCCGCAGAAAATTTCCCTAAAACATGAGAAATAGATTCTGAATTATCGCTATCATTTGGTTTACCAATGCCGATGCGTAAACGCGGGAAGTTTTGGGTGTTAAGATGGGAAATTGTACTCTTCATCCCATTGTGTCCCCCAGCCGAACCAGACAAGCGTAAACGAGTCTTACCCAAAGGTAAATCCATATCGTCATAAATCACCAGCACAGACTCTGGCGGCAATTTATACCAACTTGTCACAGCTTGAATTGACTGTCCAGAGCGGTTCATATAAGTCAACGGTTTGAGTAAACGGATTTTACGGCTACCTGGTGCTATTCCCTCACCATACTCACCCTGAAACTTGCGATTTTCCCCCAAAGGAATATGCCAAGAACGAGAGAGTGCATCTATAGCAGCAAAGCCAATATTATGGCGTGTTTGGTCATACTTAGGCTCTGGATTTCCTAACCCGACAATTAATTGCGGAATTACCAAAGATGGTTTCGTAACAGCTTCTGACATTTTACCTAAAATCAATTTCTTCGCAGCACCTCCCCTAAGTCACAGGAGAAGAACCAGCAGCTTTGTAGGGTGTGTTGTCGCGTAGCGCAACGCACCATTCCAGATTATCGGTGCGTTAGGACTAAAGCCCATAACGCACCCTACCCAAATAAAAGGTTTGTGGACTTGTGTGTACACAGTAGCCTAAGTCATAGGGGAAGAACCAGCAGCTTCTTTTTCAGATTTAGCCGCTTGCAGATGCTTGGTTTCCAGTTCAGCAGAACTTTTCACAGCTTCTTCGATTTGTTCAGCTTCCCGTTTAAACTCGCTTTGAAATTCATTAGAAGCTTCTTGAAAACCGCGCACTGCTTTACCCACACTACGACCAATTTCTGGTAGCTTCTTCGGTCCGAAGATTAACAAAGCCACTACCATAATTAGACCCATTTCCGGCAGACCGATACCAAATATATTCATGCGGTTTCTCCTATAAATATACAATGCAATCAAGGGAAGCTGTGGAGAATCAAAATCAACACTCTCCTCATCTATACCATGCTGACTTATTTAAGGCTAACGTTTTTGGTATCAAACCCATAAAAAAACCCGGACAAGCCGGGTACAGGTTCGCTGTCTTTAATTAGCCGCCTAAACTGCGCCAATCAACCATTACGTCCTGAATTAACAGAGACTTGTTGTAAACTTGCAGAATAATTAGCAAAAATACGAAAAATAGGAGCATAAAAACAGCCATTACAGGCGTAGTACCCCAACCCGGAGCAACTTTACCGTACTCAGAGTTCAAAGGTTTGAGGATATCTCCTAACCTAGTGCGTTGTGCCATAGTTCACCTAAGATTCAGTTACCAAAGCTTTTTTTCATCTTCTGTAATATTCTACTATCATCAAGCCCCTGCCTGATAAATTGCTGCGAGTAAAATAAATTCAGTCAGTGACAGCTAAAGAAATGTTAGAATGATCAAGCTAAAGCACGTAATTGTGCCAAGCAGAGCAAAAGACCTAAATAATAACACTCAATTAATCTCAAATTTATGGAACAACTTATGGCGATGGAACCCGCAACCATGATTAGTATTTCCGTTGGCGCTGCCTTAGTTGCCGTCACTGGTTTTGCCATCTATATGTCCTTTGGTCCTCCTAGCAAGCAGTTGGCAGACCCTTTTGAAGACCACGAAGACTAAAAGCCGCCGTGAAGTCAAAAGTCAAAAGTCAAAAGTCAAAACTGTACTAGCTTCTGGGAACAGTTTACAGGCTGTTGACTTGGAAAGTAGCAATTTTTTTAGGCTGTATTGTTAAGTTTTGTTGCTCAGATGAGTTAAATTCTAACAAATCTGCTTCATTCCCTAGATACAGTCCTAAATCACTTTCTAAAGATAACTCGGCTATTTCTCCGTGACATTCGTAACACCGCAGGATAAATTGCTGGGGGTTATCCTCAGACTGTTTGAAAGCCATTAAAATTAAATTTTCTGCTGTTAAGTTGAGAAAACTTACCTCTGTGGAATTACTGAGTGCGGTGGGGTGTGTTCCTGGCTGAGTCGTCAGGGGATTAATTATTACTTGTAAGGGAATATTCAACTCATAACCACGCTTGACTGTGTGGGCTGTTTCCCAACTACCTGCGTGGGAATATAAGGCGTAGGTAAATTCATGGAAGCCTCTATCTGTTTCTGGGTCAGGCCAGTTAGGACTGCGTAAGAGTGTGAGGCGTAATTGATTCTGTTTACTATCATAACCGTATTTACAATCATTGAGTAAACTTACACCATATATATTTGCTTCTGTTTCCCCAGTTAAATCAGCCCAACGCAAGGCGGGAACTTCCCATTTCGCTTGTTCTGCGGGTGTTTGGGGTTTCGTGGGGCGACGAATTGCGCCGCAGGGAATTTCGTAAGTTGCAAAATCTGCTTCTATATTTAAAGGAAACGCTGCTTTCACCATGACCTGATTTTCTTGCCAATTTACAGTAGAAGCAATTTTCAAGAGTGGTGAACCTGCTTGTAAAATATAATCTTGGCAAAATTCCGATTTACCTAATTGACGCACTACGCGGACACGACTTTGGACTAAGCCTTGTTCTAACCATTGGATAGATTTTAGCTTTGTGGGTGGTAAAGGATGTTGGGCATAATTAGGGTCAATATTCCAAGCATCCCAATATTGTCCACTATCTTGGAAGGCTTGGAGTTGATTACCAGCACCGCTTAAAATTTCCCGTTGTTGGGTTTTGTCAAATACACTGGATAAATCTCCTGTGTCAGCATTGACTGTAACCCGCAAAAATCCATTTTCTAAAATCCAGTCTGGGGAAATGGGAAGTTGGGGAGTTGGGAAAGTGGGGGAAATCCAAAATATGCGATAGCCTACGGGGGGAATTTCCGCAGCGAGAAACAGCAGTTGAGATGATTCTGATAGTTGAGAGATAATTGGCTGTCCGGAAATATCCTGGACTTGCCAATGTGGGTGAGATGCGGGTAATGTGACAGATACGATTTCAGAACGTTGCCAATTGAGAGGATTAAAAACAAATATTGGTTGTGCTTCAGGATGCGGGGGTGGTGGTAAAATGGCTTGAGATGCGATCGCTAACAAAGACTCCTGTAAAATTTGCGTTCCCACTTGTTCCACTTGCTGCCATTCTGGGAGTGCATCCTGATAAACTTGGGTAATGGAAGAACCGGGTAAAATATCGTGAAACTGGTTAAATAAAACTTTTTTCCAAGCTGTTTCAATTTCGGCTTGCGGATATATCGCCCCACAGCTAACAGTGGCTAAAGTGGCAAATAATTCAGCTTGATATAATAAATCTTCACAACGTCGATTCCAGCGTTTTTGGTCAGCGTGGGTAGTATAGCAACCGCGATGGAATTCTAAATATAGTTCATCATCCCAGGTGGGAATAGACCTCTCCCCCAACCCCTCTCCTGCGAGGAGAGGGGAGATATTTATATTTTCATTTCCCCCCCTTCCCTGCCTTCGGCACGCTGCGCGAACGTAGGGAAGGGGGGTTAGGGGGGTTAGGTCTGCTTTAATTTGCTGTAAATACTTTTCTGAGGTGGTAAATTCCATCTCTGGGAAAACGCTCGACTTTTGCCAGCGTCGGGCAGTTTCTAACATATCACGAGTCGGACCGCCACCGTGGTCGCCGACACCGGGAAGCCAGAGAGAATCTTCTAAACCGGTTTTGCTTTGCCATTCACAGGCGTATTCTGCCATTTTTACCGGGTCAATACCTTGACCGATAAGTGCAGACATCACACTAAAGATTTTACTGCCATCAGGCGATCGCCACCAAAAAGCCTCATAATCAAACTGGGTAGTATCATTCCAGCGTAACTTCTGAGTCACAAAAAACTCAACTCCAGCATTCACAAAAAACTGTGGTAAAGTCGCACAAAAACCAAAAGTATCAGGTAACCAAGCCACAGCAGAAACCTTACCAAACTTTTCTTTTATATAACGCTGACCATATAATAACTGACGCACAATAGACTCACCAGAAATCAAATTCAATTCTGGTTCTACCCATAAACCGCCCACAACCTCCCAAACTCCAGCCTTCACCTGTCCTTGAATTTCCCCAAACAAATCCGGGCGATTTTCCTCAACCCAAGCATAAAGCGCCGGAGTCGAATGACAAAAAATCAACTCAGGAAAATCAGCCTGTAACTTCAGCACCGACTCAAAAGTATTTTGTGCAGCTTTCCAAGTATCACTCACAGGCCAAAGCCATGCTAAATCCAAATGAGCATGACCCAATAAATATATTTTAGGATTTAAACCGCCAATAAACGCCGATAAACGCTGACGTAACTCTCTTCCCTCTTCCTTGGCGTTCTTCTCTTCGAGACGCTTCGCGAAGGCGACTTGGCGGTTCGTTACTCCCCCCAAACCCTCAGCCAAAACCCCCAACCTATCCGGCGCAAACCGAGTTAAAAAAACCTGTAACACAGCCAACTCATCAGCCAAAAAACCCGGATCAGGATTATGATCATCATAAGACTCAAAAACAAAGAGCGATCGCACCAAAGCACCAAAATCATGACCAGGACTCACCAAACGCAAAGCCACAACAAACTCCTCACCAGGAGTCACCCCTTGACTAAGCAGCACTCTTGGCGAACAATCAAATAAATCTCCCTCCAGCACCAACTCCCCATTGACGTAAACCTCAGCCAAATCTGCCCACCAAAGCAACACCAGGCGCAAAGACAAACCAGCCAAAGGATACCCCTGTAAATTGTCGGGAACCACAAACCTTTGCACCAACCAAACCACCTTTTTACCCCCTGTCCAAGCAATATGTTCCTGAGAATTTAGCTGAACAAGTTGCCAATCAGACAAATCAGATGTAGAAATATCAGTAATATCGCAGTCAGATTCCTGATATAGCCAACGAGATTTCACATTAACTTGACAAAAAGAGCGCAATTGGTCAATAGTTGCCGAGATTAATTGAGAATGGGATTTTGATATGGGCAGAGTCATATTTTCGTTAAAATTATGGTTGGGCGGGAGTATTAACAACTAACAAATCACCATCATGTCTTCTGGTTACTCTGGCCGTTATCAAAGCAGACTACTTAACTTTGTCCACCAGCAAACTCGGCGGTTGACACAACAGTGGGATCACACATTCCGACATTTGCAAGTTGCAACCAAGTGGGGTGTAGAATTATTACTTTACCCCGTATATCTATTATTAAATCCTACAGAATCAGCCGGAAAAACTCTACAAGGCCAAGAACCAAAAGCCAGATTAAAGTTACAACCCGAAACTCCTCCAACTGTTGATACCCCCATTCAACAAGTCCTAGAAGCAGTTAAAAGTTTACCCTCCCAGTCAGACGACGCTGAACCGATAAAAACATCAGCCCCTTTGAAATTTCTGGAATTTTTGTGGTCAAAACTTTTGCGTCATCCCCGTACCGAACCCTTAATTTCGCACAAATCGCCAGAAAATATCCAGCCATATTTGCCAGTAATGCGCGGAATTGCCACAAATTTGGTCAGCCGTAATTTGGTACTTGTCACCGCCGACAATCAAATTTTGGATATTTTGACACCTCAACAACAGTTAAAATTAGAAGCCCGGATTATTTGGGAAGTTGGTAATTATTGGCATTCTTGGCAATTAGATACAAATAAACCAAAAAGTCAAATACTACCAAAGATTGCCCGAATTTTCAGGAAAATTACTGGACAAATTTCAGTTAATATGCTGTCATTACCTGAAAGCACACCAAATAATTTACTTAATACTAATAAATTAATAGCATTTTTAGACGCATCCATTGCCAACTGGGAAAGTAAAGCTTTATTACCAGTGCAACAGCGCAGCCAAAAAATTATCAGAGTTGCTCAAACTCGGCTAAATATATTTGTTTATGGTAAAGAACAGGTAGATGCTAGAGGAAATATAGCAGTTAATAGTGATGGGTTAGAAACTCAGATATTGAATATTCCGGCTTTAATTGAAGCGGCGATTAATTACTTTTTTGGTGTTGGTAAAGATAAAAAAATTGGTCAGGGAAATAGTGTTGTAAAACCACAAAATCAACTAACCGATAATCGCCATTTCCCGAATCAAGATTTAGCCCTAAATTCTTGGTTGAATTTTAGTGATGTGTTTGGTAACTCCGGTACTCTTGCTAAAAAACCAGTTTCATCCCCAAACTTGAGTGAAAGTAAACCAAAATCTAGTAGCCAACTCACCCGGACTTCCAGAAATGCGGTAAAATCTTCTGAAAACCTGAATTCTCAAGCTATAACCGAGAATCATCACAACAGCCAAGTTGAAGCAAAACCAGACTGGATAGAAGTTGAAGCAACGTTTGTCGGCTATGATAAACATCCTTTAGAACAACTTTTAGAGTGGCTTGATCATGCTATACTCTGGCTAGAAGAAATAATTGTGAAAGTTTATCAGTTTTTCCAAAGGTTATGGCGCGGTAAGTGAGATTAAACTGACAAAGATTTAATTTCTTTGCGACAAATTGGCATGATAGTTACTATAATTAATTCTTATGTTTCAAACTTAGATGTTTGAAGTTATTTTTTTTAGTACTATTGGTGGTTTTTTTGCGTGAAAATTATTGTCTACTGTAAATACTTCAATTTTAAAAATCCACTAGATAAACCAAAACAGGAAACATTTGTGGTGAGTTTACCACAAATACCCAAAGTTGGTGAAACAATTGTAGTTGAAAGAATTTCCCCCCAAAAACAGTTTGTAATTATTTTTGAATACATTGTAACAGCAGTACAGTTTAATGCTTCGAGGGAATCAATTGATTCAGCCGATGCTCAAATTAGTGCATCTTTGAACCACTGTTGGGAAGGGACATCAAACTTCAAAGTAGATAACTTTTTAGAGCAAGTCCTAAGTTGACAATTTCATAGACAAAACTATACTTATATTGACAAAAATCAATATATATTTTAGGAAAAAATCAACTACTTGATATATAATACGGTGATATCAAGTATTGAATTGAGACTATTGCCGACGCGAAAACCAAGCAATGATGGTGGTAGTCTTTTTCAGAAACTTAATTGGAACACAATCGCGTCTGGCTAAGGCGTGAAAGTCTACTGAGGGATAACTGCTCCCATGCTCCCGTTGAAGTAGAAAGTAAAGTCTAGTTTTGTCTAGGTTTTATATAGCAGAAACAATAGCAATTAAGTGAACGAAGGAAGCTGGAATTGTTCACGGTGCGTTGCGCTACGCGACAACACACCCTACATTAAAATTTATTAACTTCCTTCTTCCTTCTTTCTTCTTCCTTCGTGTCCTTAGTGTCCTTCTCCCAAGGGGAGACGCTACGCGAACGTGGTTCGTTCCTCTTAATATTTAACCACAGATAAACACAGATGTAAGATTGAATTTTTGCTATTACCACAACATATGATTGAGAAAATGACGAAAAAGCTTGATTCCTTGTGGTTCTTGATAATTGCTTGGTAAGAGATTAAGCATAGCGTTTTTTAATACCTCCAAAACTGAATCCACTTCCTCGCGCTTAATTCTAGAAGTTTGAGAAAAGTATAATGGTTCCCCAAAACGCACCGTTAACTCTTTTCCTAAATACAAGTCATGAGTGCCAATTATTACCACTGGTATTATGGGTACACCAGCCCGCAAAGCATAAATCACAGTTCCTCGCTTCAGGGGGAGATGTAATTGACCTTCAGTGCTTCCTAAACGTCCTTCGGGAAACAATACCAGTCCGTCACCCTGGGACAAAATTCCCTGTACAATGCGGTCTATTTGTCTGAGCGTCTGGATATCTCCCCCTGTGCGTACATTTTCCTCAATTGCTTTGGCTAGTTCCTGGAGGTCTTGTATTCCGGTTTTAGCAGCTTCCATCACCGCTACTTCTTCTTTCCACACTCGTTCTAAAGGAATTACACCTCCGACTAAACGCAGAATAAAACGTTTCCACAACTTGTTATAAAGGGTACGAGCATCACCTAGAACGTAGTAGTGGGGATGGGTGGGAAGTTCTCCCAGCAGCAGCAAGGGGTCGATATGGTGGAGATGGTTAGCAGCGAGGATGGCTGGTGTTTGAGGTATCCTGTCTAGGTTTTCGACCCGTACCCGAAACAGAGTATGGATGAGCGATCGCAACACAAAACGACGTACTATAGCATGGACTCTGGTTTCTCGGTGTCCCTGAGCCATAGCTTCCAGACGTTGCAGAATTTCTTCTATTGTACGGCGAACAGCGCGATCGCTAGCAGCAGCCACACCTTCTTGTACTCGCCCAATCGTTGTTAGAGTTAAATCGGCTGTTTTCTCATCGGGATTAATTGGGTAAGTCACCTCATCAGCTCCGTCTTCGGGAAAAGATTTGTTAGAAGAACTTTTAATAAAACCCTCTTTGAATTCATGAATATATCATAATTGTTCATGGCACAATAGAAAATTAAGCGCCAGTTCAAAGGTTTAATTACTCGTATCATCTGTGACAGAGTAAGAGTTAGAATTAGAACAGTAATTACAAGATTGTATTTTAATTAGAGTAGTATATGAGTAAGGATTACAAAAAGTGCAAGTTCTAAAAAGAGCCATCAAACCACAAACCTATATATCGTTCCTTCACATCTACCCCACGACTTGGGGGACTGCTGGCGATATTTGTTTAGTCCGTAAATCTTTAGCTGATGAGAGTGTATCGAAGTTCGTAGGTTACAAACTCCAGCTAGTGGTTCCCAAAGGGATGGAACGCCATGAATTGGCTGGTGTTCCAGTCATCAAAATTGCCGGTCATGTAGGTGACGGACATCCTAAAGATAAGCACTCAGAATGGGAAGCTTATGAAGGTATAGATAGAGAACTAGCACTTGCGGCCATGAAACCTTGGAACTTCAAGTTAATTGAGTTGACGAATTAACCCCTAATTAACCTAAAATTCAGGTTTTTAACCCGCCTGCGCGGGTTTTTACCTGCAAAGTGCTGTATAACTCTTCCTTAATTACGAATTAGTTACAAAATAAGTAGCTAATGATTGAGAATCTTTGGCAATTAATACAGGTTTTCCCTTCACTGCTCCATGAGTCAGAGTACAAATTTTATAAAGGGTTTCACACTCAAATATTGCCAAAACTAACTCTTTACCAGTTTGATATAGGGATGGTAGAGGTTTACCCACCTCACATTCCATATTCATTCCATTATCCAGCCATTGTAATTTCCAAATCCGCTTTTCGGTAATTGGTGCTTGAGAAACTTTAGCAATAGCAGTATATACATCTTCGGCTCTTGTATGGTCGTTGGCGGCGGGAATAAAAAATTTCATAGGTTTTAATTTTCAGAGTATGTTATAATCTCAGCTACCAAGGTAACTGACTTCCATCCCACGAGAAGAATTTTCCACTATCACCTTCTTGAAGTTGTTCAATAACAGACAGCAATTGAGTTACACAAAGTTCCACTGAAAATAGTTTTTCTGGTGGTACGTTTCTCTGGAATGGACGGGATAGACGTGTATCTGTTGTCCCAGGATGTAAAGTTACTACCAATGTTTTCGGACAACTTCTGCTATACTCAATTGCTGCGGTTCGCATAAACATATTGAGTGCAGTTTTAGAAGCTCGATATCCATACCAGCCACCAATTTGATTATCGCCAATACTAGCCAATTTAGCAGAAATGCTGGCAAAAACGCTATTTTCACTATGGCGAAATAAAGGTAACAGGTGTTTAGCTAGGAGAATAGAACCAATACTGTTAATTTGGAAGTAACGCAGCAAGTTTTCGGAATTAATCTGTTTTAAACTTTTTTCCGGTTGGAAAGTGTCGTCATGCAATATTCCTACACAGTTAATAACCAAGTGTAACTTATTGACTTCAGTTTTGATGCGTTGGACAACTTCAGCAATTTGGGATTCTTCGGTAATATCTAAAGATACACAAATTAATTTATCAGAATATTGGTTTTCTAAGGCGATTAATTCTCCTGCTGATTCACGTTGACGATAGGTTGCATAAACTTTGGCAATTCTATCATCTTCTAGCAATTTTCTCACAAAACCTAGACCTATACCTTGACTAGCTCCCACAATTAAAGCATGAGCAGAATTAATATGATTTCCAAAAGACATTTATTTTCTGTTGATTAACACAGTACAAATATAGCGCTTTTTCCTGTCAATTACTCATGGCGGGCATCTTTGCCCTCCCCCACAAGAGTTATGATATTATGATGTATCTGTCTCGTAAAAATTACTAATTTTATTTACCAATACAAAATCTACTAAAAATCCGATCAAGGACTGATTCTGTAACTTGCTCTCCGGTAATTTCTCCTAATGCTTGAATTGCACCACGTAAGTCAATTGTCCAAAAATCAAGGGGTAATTGATCAGTAATTGTGACTTGTACTTGTTCTAGAGATATTTTAGCTTGAGTTAGGGCTGCTGCTTGCCTTTGGTTAATTGCTAAATCCATATCAGCCGCTTGCACTTTCCCCGTTTGCACAATGTTTAAAATTGCTGTTTCTAAAGCATCAATACCTTGATTTTTTGCGGCAATTGTGGTAACGATTTGGTGAATATTATGGGGATATTTCCCAGAGTCAATAGATGCTGTTTCTACAAGGTCAATTTTATTGATGACTAGAATTAAGGGACGGTGTTGTACTTGGTCATAAATTTCTTGGTCACTTTCAGTCCATCCAGCAGAAGCATCAATAGTTAATAATACTAAATCAGCTGCATTTGCCGCACGGCGCGATCGCTCTACGCCAATTTTTTCTACTTGGTCTACTGTTTCCCGAATCCCGGCTGTATCTAGCACCTGCACAGGAATTCCCCCCACAACTAGCTGAGACTCCACCACATCACGGGTTGTCCCTGGTAAATCAGTCACAATGGCGCGATCGCTCTGGCTCCAAGCATTCAATAAACTAGATTTACCGACATTTGGTCGTCCCACAATTGCCACTTTTAAACCTGTTCGCAGCAATTCCCCTTTATCCTTTGTGGCTAAAAATTTAGAAATTTCTGCCGCAACGTGATCAATATCTGATATGATGCCTTTATGATCCAACGGAGGTAAGTCTTCCTCAAAGTCAATGCGAGCTTCAATCTCCGCCAAAATATCCAAACAGTTAGCGCGTAACTGCCGAATTGGAGAGGCTAATTTTCCCTGTAAACCAGCTAAAGCCGTTTGAGCAGCTTGGGGCGATCGCGCACCGACTAAATCAGCTATACTTTCAGCTTGGGTTAAATCCAGTCGTCCATTCAAAAAGGCTCGGAGCGTAAATTCACCCGGTTGAGCAAGCCTAGCGCCTTGTTCTAGACACAATTGTAAGACCTGCTGCACTGCCATAATACCGCCGTGACAATGAAATTCTACCACATCTTCGCGAGTGTAAGAACGAGGTGCTTGCATAATTAATAACAGCGCTTCATCCACCAATGCTTGTGTCTGGGGATGGCGGATATGACCGTAAAGAATGCGGTGACTTTCCCAAACTTGCTGCCCAGGGGCGGAAAATAGAGCTTGTGCGATCGCCATTGCTTGGGAACCAGATACCCGTACAATACTAACGCTACCCTGTTGAGGAATTACAGCCGTTGCGATCGCGGCGATGGTTCCAGTAATAGCTAAGAGTTCCGACATGAGCGCCCTTGTTAGCAAAACATTTGATATATATGCTATTAGCGTAGCAGCAGTTTTATCATAGTCAATTAAGGGGACTTGATATTAAGAGTAGAGATTTACAGTATCAATCACAACTCTTAACTCATATTTTAAAGAGAGGATATTCACTGTGGAACAACAAATTGATTGCGCTCAAGCCTGCGTGAACGGCTGTATATTAGGGGATAAATGTCCCCATATCGAGTTTAGAGAAGCCACGAGCAAATTTATCGAAGAGACATCTTTAGACCAAATGCTGATGATGGCAGAAGAACGCCTGCGGAAAAAAATGACCGAACCACCAAAATGGGTTTTACCCGAAGACTTCTAAACTTAGGGAGTAGTTAGAGACGTGATTAATCGCGTCTCTACAAAGCATACAGTTCAGTGAAGCATTTCTTCCTTTTCCTTCTTGACTTTGCGTCCTTGGCGTTCTTGGCGGTTCGTTAAAAAAAATTGACTTCAACAAAGCGGAATAGATATATACATTGAGAGTTTTCTACTGAGTTTGAAAGATATTTTGCACCATTTTCTTATCCGTACTTGCAGCAGCTTGATCTAAAGCAGCAATTTCGCCAGAATCTAACAACCAACCCAAAGCACCAATATTCTGCTGTGCTTGTTCTAGACTTTTCGCCCCAGGGATAGGAATAGTACCCTTACAGATACACCAATTAATTGCTACCTGAGACATAGTTTTATTTCTAGATGCAGCCACCTCTCGTAAACATTCTAAAAGCGATCGCACACCTGGTAAAAGCTGCCTAAATAATAAACCCCGGATACCCTTGGGTAAACTGCCTTTTTCCGCATATTTCCCCGTTAAAATCCCCAAAGCCAGAGGACTATAGGCAATTAACTTTATCCCCAATTCGTCACAAACATCCTTCAGTCCTAAATCCGTCACAGGATAGGTAGATAGTAAAGAATACTGAACTTGCAGAGTTTTAATAGGAACACCCCGCGCCGCAAACTTTTCATGTACCCGTTGCAGGCGTTTCGGACCATAATTAGATAAACCGACCCCCTTCACTAGACCTTGTTCGGATAAATCAGCCAAACCATCTAACAAACCTGATTCTTGCCAAGGTGCATAATTAGCCGTAGACCAGTGCATTTGCACCAAATCGACATTTTTGCCCAAACGTTGCGCCGAAGACCGACAAGCCTTAACCATTGCTTGACGAGTCCATCGCCAAGGGTAAGCCGCCAGCTTAGTAGCAATGCAAATATGATCTTGATTTACCCCTTGATATTCCTGAGTAAATCGCCCCAACAGTAACTCACTGCGTCCATTTAATCGTCCAGTCCCGTAAGAATCGCCAGTATCAAACAAACTTACACCATTGCTGACACAGAGATTAAAAACAGCTTGTAACTGTTCATCCATACTTTCATCATATCCCCAGAGTAATTGATTACCCCATGCCCAAGTGCCACAGCCCATACTGGGTAGAGATAGTTCTTGGCTAATCTGCATATTGACTCATTGTAGACACCCCTAACAACAAATTATCAGGTAAGAGACTTATACCATTTCTTTATAAAGTTGCGCTAAATTTCTTTCCTTCTTTCCTTCTTTCTTTGTGTCCTTTGTGTCCTTTGTGGTTCGTTCATCCGGATATCATGCCTTTAGTTCAATTGAGACAACAAAAAACGCGATAAATGCTAAAGTCTGAAAATTGAGGTCAATTTGAGCAGTTCACCCAAAAAACTAATTAAACTATGGAAGCGCAAATCAGTAGTAACGAAATCATGGCTATGCGGGAAATATTGCAAGATTACAAACCTGCACAGTATGCCCTAGATAACTTAGCCAGACACAACGGTAAAGTTGAACGCTCATTTGAGGATTTATGGATAGAGAAAAATGGCAAAACATTAATGTCAGAGGGCAAATCTCTCTGGAAAGTCACCCTGAATGTACTGCGTAAAGAACTCTGCGGTGATGATGGGTTTCGTGGTCAACTCAAAGAATACACGAAAAATCCAGGCAGTTCACCCTTGCTATCCGGTTTGATTGTCTCTCTAGTCGGTCTTGCAACCACAAGTGGATTACCAATTGATCCAGCCATCGCCACTGTGATTGTTTTGTATATACTCAAAATAGGACTAAATATATTTTGTGACTACACAGAACCAGAAACAGTGAACAGTGAACAGTAAACAGTGAACAGGCGTATGTGGGGGATTTAAACGAACCAGAAACAGTGAACAGTGAACAGTAAACAGTGAACAGGCGTATGTGGGGGATTTAAACGAACCACCAACGCTTTTCACTCATGGGTGTGGTGTTCCACTAGCGATAAAACTGATAACTGATAACTGATAACTGATAACTGAATCAATCTGGTAATTTCTCTAAATATTCCCGTGTCATCGCTGCATGATATTCATCCTGATACTCAACAAATATCTCTAACGCTCTCTGTAAGTTAGCCCTCGCTTCTGGGTAGTTTTCCTCTGCTGCTGCAAGTAGTCCCAACTGGTGGTAGGTGCTGGCTTGGTAATAGCGATCGCCATATTCGATTTTGATATTCAAAGCCCGTTGATAATTGCGCTGTGCTTCTTCATATTCGCGCAATTCTTGGGCAACAACTCCCAAGTTGTGGTAGGTGCTGGCTTGGTAATAGCGATCGCCATATTCGATAAAGATATTTAAAGCCTGTTGATAATTGCGCTTTGCCTCTTCATATTCTCGCAAATCTTGGGCAACCATTCCCAACTGGTGGTAGGTTTTGGCTTGGGTATAGCGATCGCCATATTCGATAAAGATATTTAAAGCCTGTTGATAATTGCGCTTTGCCTCTTCATATTCTCGCAATTCTTGGGCAACAACTCCCAAGTTGTGGTAGGTTTTGGCTTGTTCATAGCGATCGCCATATTCGATAAAGATATTTAAAGCCTGTTGATAATTGCGCTTTGCCTCTTCATATTCTCGCAAATCTTGGGCAACTGTTCCCAACTGGTGGTAGGTTTTGGCTTGGGTATAGCGAGCTTCCGAAGGAAGAGCTTCGCTACCGCCATATTCGATTTTGATATTCAAAGCCAGTTGATAATTGCGTCGTGCTTCTTCATATTCTCGCAATTCTTGGGCAACTCTTCCCAATTCGTGGTAGGTGCCGGCTTGCCAATGTTGTTTTTGTTTTTCTTCTTCACCCATTAAGATAGGAAAAATTTCTAAAGTCTTTTCGTAAGAACATTTAGCTTGCTCGTACTGCTTTGCCCTTAGTTGACAATTACCCAGGCTACCAACTGCCAGTGCTATCTGATAACCTAATTCACCCTGAATAAATGCCGGGGGATATTTTTCTAAATTTTGACAAACCATTTCTGCCAACTTGAGGTTACTTTGGTGATCACTAATCAAATCAAAGTATTTATATAAACAAAAATAGATCCTAATACTTTCTTGTTTCTGCAAACAAATTTGCAGGGCATGATAAAGGTTTTCATATTCCCAGTTACAGAAAGATATACCACTTTGACGCTCTTGAGCATCTTTAGAATCCATCAAATTATTATAACTTTCTGCCAAACCTATATAGTATTTTTTAAATCCCTCTTCTAAAGCTGCCTGTATTGTTTCATCAACAGATGCTAACTTAGTCTTTAAAAAATAAGGAAAAATAGGTTGAATTTTTAGGAAGTTCTGATTATTCTCAATCAATGAGAGTAAACCCCAGTTAATTGCTTCTTGAATGGCATCATCAAATTTATCAAAATAATAATCATTTAATGGTTCTAGTTTTTCTAGTTCCTCGATGTAAACTGGAATAGCTCTACGGAAAATAAACCCACTAAAAGGAGCCAAACACAGCAACAACTTCTGTGCATCTGGTGACAAATTACTGTGAGAATATTCCACACATTTCAAAATACTCTTGGTCTTATCCTCACTCACCACATCCAAATTGACATCAGCACTTTGCAACCCCTGCAAAATCTCCTGGGGTGATTGCCTTTGCAAATTCGTCAACACAACTTCCATCGCCAGGGGATACCCTGCCAACAATTTCATCAATTTTTCAAAATCTGCATCTTGACGAATCCCATCAACAAGGTGTGCAGCTACATTCCGTTCTAAGATTTTCTCTGCTAATTCCGTCCGGGCTTCTTTATCTAATCCTTGTAACTCATAAATATTTTGTTTAAAAGTCTGAGTTTGTAGCCATTCTTCCCGACTACGTGAACCCAAAACCACCCGCGTTTTACCACCTACCAACTTCCCAATAAAATCCCGGATTTGCTGACGTTCTGCCTCTGGTAAAGTATTCTGAATCGCCAGTTGTTGCCCAGTCACCGATTCCAAATTATCCAAAATCACAGCGTAAGCTGCACCCCGCAACTTTGCCACTAATTTCTGTACCTGTGCAGGCTGACTCATGGCTTGAAACTGCGCCTGCTCAAATTTACTATACACCTGCTGACCAATATCAAACATAATTTGTGTCAGCGTCCAGGCTTTTTGGTCATAGCCAAAATAAAATACATCCTCAACAAAATGTGTCCTCTGCCACCATTCCCTTAAATAATTTAACAAAGTTGTTTTACCTGTTCCCCCCATACCTTGCAACAGCAAAACATTATGCCTGAGCAAAGCTTTCTCAATTTTGAGAATCTCCAAATCCCGACCAATAAATCCATATTCCGGCAAGGAGAAACGATACTGAATACCAACAGATTCGTAATATTTCTCTTCTTCTTCTGGTGTAAACTGCCGTAAATTAAAATTCACTACCTGATGAGAATAAACCACAGGTAATAACCAATCTTCTAAATTAATATATTTATTGAAATAGGCTTTCCGTTCTTTATCATTGAACAGTTCCAGCCTCCCCAGCCTGATAGCTTCAGTCATGGGTTTATGATCAAACAAATGTTGATAAAGCTGTGACATCATCAACTTTGCCGCCGACACAGTGACAGAATACCCCATAGCCACCACCATCTGCATCCCTGCGGTCATTAACCGGCTTCCCAGACTGGTTTCACGAGCATCTTCACTTAACCCCTCCTCGCTGGCGGATTTCCTCACCTGTTTCCCCGACTGACAAGCATTGAGAATACACACAGGAATCCCCTTTCCGGTCAACAATGCAGCTAATTCTGAAGCTTCTACCAAATCCACCTTTCCCTGAGACTCGCCCTCAAAGCAGACAAAAGCTTTCACCCCATCAAAGGGCTGCAAATCACCACGTCCATAGCGCCCTTTATAGAAATAGCGTTCAGGTTTGCTGGGAGACTGAACCTGTTGATAATTTAGCAGCGCCCCGTGCATATCCAAATGAACGATGTGATAAAATCCCGCACCTTTTTCTTGCAAATGCTTAGACAAACTTTCGTAAGTTCCCGGACGCAGCAACTCAACATTTACCCGCAAATTGCTATTGTCAATCAATTCCAGCAACGGGCGGGAAATAGTCCGATAGCCCACATCCCTTTCCTCATCTGGACGCGCCACCACCACCAGCAGATTAATCACAGGCGATAACTGCACATTCGCTGAAACTGGTGCAGGTCTGACATCCTTCCGCAACATTACACAGTCTACCGCCAGTGGTCGGCTTAAATCTGGGTCTTGTAGAGCTTCCCAGTGTAAAGCGTGAAATTCTGGGGTTTTCGCCACGATTTCAATCTGTACTTGACTCAGATTACCCCGCAGTTGTCGATATAAGCCGTAAGCATTGAAATCTGACTGAAAAACCTGCTTAAATAGGCTTTCACCGTATATTTTAACGCTGGCTGCTGCCCTCTCTGCAATGACAGTATCACTAAAAGGAAACGTTACCCATTCTTCAAAATACCACTCTAGTAGTTTTTCTTCCTGTGGGGTAAAGGGGTCAGTAATCGTAACTGGGTATTCTCCCCCATCAAATTGGAGAGTTGCTGCAAATCCGGTATCTATTCGCCGTTCTTCTCGAATTGTGATGACTGTCATGGGTTAAGCTTGTCAGCAGGTAAAATTACATAGCTATATACTACATAATATGGTTTGGGATTTTCGGATAACCACAAAAAACAGCACTTTAATCCCAAATTATGCAAGAATATTATCTTGATTTGTTTAATGTGATTCTGACCCGATATTATGCAATAATTTATTATAACTAGTGTTTAATTGAACTAAAAGCTAAACTAATATTTAGTAAATTCACTAACAGTCAAGTTACAATTACTTGTAGATAGAAAAGGCTACAGCTACTAATAAACATAGTTATCGCCCTTCATCAACAAAAATTAGGGGACACTTTTGAGTTAATAGCTACGTCACCTGTATGACTGTGCTAAGTTTGCTGCGGTTTCTCCAAGGCAAACCTTGATTGTGCATGGAATAAACAACTAACTACCAATTAACAAATCCTTTAGTAAGCATAGATGTTCGTAGATGATATGGTGGGTAAATTTAGTCACACAAGGATATGGCGGGCGTGGGGAGCGAAGGCATTATTCCAGGCTATGAAATTACGTTTGATTGTGCGATCGCCTAGCGCTATGCGATCGCACAAAAGTCTTTTCCCAATTCTGGTTTTCATATCATTTATTACAGCACTACTACTCAATAGTCTAAATCCGGCGATCGCTACCGTTACCATAGACATCCCACAGTTACCACGTCAAGAAATTCGGGGGGTTTGGATCACCAACAATGATTTTGACACCCTCAAAGATCGCACCAAAGTGCAATCAGCCATGACTCAATTACGGGCGCTAAACTTCAACACCATCTATCCTGTAGTGTGGAATTCTGGCTATGTCATGTACCCCAGCGCCGTAGCACAACGCGCAGGTATCCAACCCTTTGTCTTTAAAGGTTCAGATGGACATGATATTCTCGCAGACTTAATTAACCAAGCCCATCGCCGAGGACTGCTGACCATTCCTTGGTTTGAATTTGGTTTCATGGCTCCCCCAACATCAGAACTAGCATTGGAACATCCAGAATGGCTAACACAAAAGCAGGATGGTAGCCAAACCTCCATTAGTGCAGCTGGTGAAGTTGTCTGGCTCAACCCCTTCCATCCCGAAGTACAGCAATTTATCAGCAATCTCGTACTAGAGACTGTAACTCAATATAATGTCGATGGCATTCAGTTTGATGATCATATGAGTTTGCCCCACGAATTTGGTTATGATCCCTATACAATTCGCTTGTACACCCAAGAAACCAAAAATCGTCCCCCCAGCAATCCTGAAGATGAAGCATGGGTACGCTGGCGAGCAGATAAAATCACAGCCTTTATGGTGCAACTCAACCAAGCTGTAAAAGCCAGAAAACCCAACGCCATTTTCTCGGTTGCTCCCAACTACTACGACTTTGCTTATAAATTTCAACTCCAAGACTGGCTAGCTTGGATGCGGCAAAATATTGTAGACGAGCTAATTGTGCAGATATATCGTCCCGATTTACAAAGCTTCGTGAGTAATATTTCCCGCCGAGAAATTCAAGAAGCCCAACAAATGATTCCCACAGGTATCGGTGTGATGACAGGTTTACGAAATCGACCTGTTTCTATACAACAAATTAAGGCTCAGGTCAGGGCTACCCAAGCACGCGGTTTAGGTGTCACCTTCTTTTATTACGAAACCCTTTGGAATTCTGCCCCCGAACCCTCAAGCCAAAGGATAGCAGGATTTAAAAGCCTTTTCCCTGCTCCCGCCTTCCGCTCGGCAATAAAATGATCATAAAACTGAGACACCAAGAGACTTTGAGCATGGGTAGGGGCATGGCTACGCCACAAAAGGCGGGCAGGATGCCCACCCCACAATATGACAAAACCCGTTCCTACTATTTCCCTTTTTTACGTAAATATATGATGAAATTCAAATGTTTCAGGGATACCAGTAAATGCAAATAGTTCAAAAATGGTTAGTTGAAAAAACTAATCAGTCGGTGCTTTGTTTGCTAGTTGGGGGACTATTGTTTCGAGGCTTGATAGCTTTCTGGCTTTACCCTACTGCTGATGAAGCTTATTACTATATCTATAGCCTGCATTTAGACTGGAGCTATTTTGATCATCCAGTTATGGTAGCGCTGACTACTGGTTTTGGCCCCTGGGTAACTGGAGTTGTTTCCCAATTCACAATTCGCCTGGGAGCGCTGATTTGTTACACAGGGAGTTTAGTGTTATTGTATTTGACTAGCCGGAAATTATTCTCTGCCAAAGCTGCTTACTTGACTTTAGCGATCGCAACTATCAGTCCCATTTTTGCAATTTGCTTTGGTCTTCTGAGTCTCCCCGATGCTCCATTGATGTTGTTTTGGACAGCCAGTTTATATTGTGCAGCCGATGAATTTTTTCGTCAGCCTCATCTGTTAAAAGACGAATCCGGCTCATCTCACCTATACTTACCCAGTTACCGTTTAGCCATCCTGGGGGTTTTGGTAGGATTTGCTTGTTTAAGCAAATATCATGGTTTTGTTTTAGGCTTCGGGCTACTGGGTTTTTGCTTAACAAGTCCCCGTCATCGCTGCGCTATGGTTTCCCCTTGGACATGGCTAGGGTTAGGCTTGTTTGTGATCACCATCTCCCCTATTTTATTGTGGAATCTACAACATGATTGGGTATCCTTGCTTTTTCAGTCAGAACGTGCAGTACCCAACAGTGGCTATAATCTACTGAGTGTCGTAGGTGTCTGTTTAATTCAGACAGCTTATCTGTTCCCGTCCATAGGATTTCCGCTTTGGTGGGTGAATTTGCGACCAGCCCTAGCTAAAACCAGTCAACTTTTTTACCCGAAATCACGCAGCGAGAACAGAGATTTAGCAGATATTGAACTATTTATTTTATGGGTATCTCTACCCTTAACTTTAGGGTTTACTCTCATGGGGGGATATCGGCAAATTTTGCCAGCTTGGCCGATACCAGGATTTTGGGGAGCAACTTTGCTGTTAGGACAACAAGCAACTATTTGGCAGCAAAAATCCCGGCGTTGGGTGCGGCGGTGGCTCTTAGGTTCCGGTTTAATGGTTGGTAGCATCTTACTAATTGCCCTACTCCAAGTCAGCGCAGGCATAATGCAAAAACCCAGCCAAAACGCCATTCTGGGCGGCTTTTTAGCTCCTCAAAACGACCCCTCCACAGAACTAATTGATATTCAGCAATTACGGGCGGGCTTTGTGGAATCTCCCCTTTTGCGGGCGGCGCTCCAGAACTCCAGCTTTGTATTTACCAATCGCTATTACCTCGCTGGACCCATTGCCATGTCCCTTCAACCGATAACTGACACACCAATTACTTGCTTTGATATTGGTCAGGATTTGCGTGGCTTTGCTTTTTGGTCAAAACCCGACCAATGGCTGGGAGAAGACGCACTGTACATTACTACTGCCGCTTTTAAGAACAGAGAAGACTTAATGGCTAGTTATCGTGATCATTTTAGCAGCTTAACGGCGATCGCAACCATACCAATTAGCCGAGGTGGGGTAGAGATTAATGTTGTTTATGTCTATCAAGCTAAGACACTGCTCAAGCCCTATCCTCGGTCTTACGGAATTTAACCTAAAAACAGTTTGTATGCAGGGTTCTGGCTTTCATCCCAATAGCGATAGCCGAGGGTATCCAGAAATGCTTGCCATTCCTGCATCTCCTGGGGAGGTACTTGCATTCCTACCACAATTCGCCCATAGTCTGCTCCGTTGTTGCGGTAGTGAAACATACTGATATTCCAGTTGGGACTCATGGAACCGACGAATTTCATTAATGCGCCCGGACGTTCGGGAAATTCAAAACGATAAAGCAATTCGTTATGTGCTAGGGGAGAATGTCCACCAACCATGTGCCGGAGGTGTAATTTTGTCAGTTCATCATCTGTTAAGTCAATGGTTTTGAAACCACAACTTTCAAAGGTTTCGACCATTTTGACGGCATCAGCACGGTTTTGAATTTGCACACCTACGAAAATATGAGCTTCTGTTTCATCGGCAATGCGATAATTAAACTCGGTGAGATTGCGTTTGCCAATACATTCACAAAATTTACGCAGACTACCCTGTTCTTCAGGAATTGCTACTGCCAAGATAGCTTCGCGACGTTCCCCAAACTCTGCCCGTTCTGCTACAAACCGCAGACGGTCAAAGTTCATGTTAGCACCACAGGCAACGGCAATTAAGGTTTTTCCTTGGATTTGTTCTCGTTCGGCATAGGCTTTGGCAGCTGCGATCGCTAATGCCCCGGCAGGTTCTAAAATTGATCGTGTATCCTCAAACACATCTTTAATCGCCGCGCAGGTATCATCTGTATCCACCAGAATAATTTCATCCACATAGTTCTGGCACAAACGAAAAGTTTCTTCTCCCACTTCCCGCACCGCCACCCCGTCAGCAAATAAGCCCACCTGAGACAACCTCACCCGATGTCCAGCTTTCAGAGATTGAGACATGGCATCAGCATCCACCGGTTCCACACCGATAATCTTAATTTCCGGACGCAACCGTTTTACATAAGCCGCAATTCCAGAAATCAAACCCCCACCACCAATAGCCACAAAAATTGCATGAATGGGTTGCTGATATTGTCGCAAAATTTCCATCCCAATTGTCCCCTGTCCCGCTATCACATCAGGATCATCAAAAGGATGAATAAAAGTTAGTCCCTTTTCTGCCTCCACTTCACGGGCGTAAACATAGGCATCATCGTAGGTATTCCCATGTAATAGCACCTCTCCCCCCCTAGCTTTGACTGCATCTATTTTTACCTGGGGAGTAGTCACAGGCATGACAATAATCGCTCGTGTTCCTAGCCGACTAGCAGCTAAAGCGACACCTTGGGCATGATTTCCCGCAGATGCAGCAATTACACCCTGCGCCAGCAATTCCGGTGAAAGATTCACCATTTTGTTGTAAGCACCCCGTAGCTTAAAAGAAAAAACTGACTGCATATCCTCCCGCTTCAGCAAGAGTTGATTATTCAGTCGTTTCGAGAGGTTGGGCGCATACTCCAGTGGTGTTTCCTGGGCAACATCGTACACACGGGCAGTCAGAATTTGTACCAGGTAGTCGCAATACATCGGGTTAACAGGTAGGCCAATTTGAGATAGATGGTTAATTTTACCCTTAGTTGTGTACCTAGCTAACCATTAGTTCTTGTTGACATCACGAGCCATATTGAGAAAGTAGTCATCCATTTTGGCATTCTGACGACGGCTTCTAGTAACGGGAGTTTCTGGAGTCTTATCCTGAGTCTTGGCAATTATTTGTTGATTTGCCGCTTGCTTTATACCTTGCGCCGCATCAGTTTCTAAGAAATAATCAGACTTCGTAAATCCCAAAATCTTGGTAAAAGGACTAATTATATTTTTGATAAAACCCAAGAAACTTTTGAAAACAATACCGAAAAAGCCTTCAAGACGAAAGAACAAGTTCTGAAAAATTTGAATTAAACGAGACATATCAGCACATACTTATGATTGCATATTACTATTGTGACGCAAGTAAATAGCTTGAACCATCTTTCGGAAATAAGTTACAAAATTCAGCAGATAATGGCTGATAACTCATTATTTTATACGGGGTTTTTGATACTGTTATCCTCTTTCGCAAATAGTTCTATTAAAGCAACCGTACCTACAAAAAATGTATAAATAGCATATTTGATCGGCATTTTTTGTTTTTTCGGTGCATAAAAAGCCGCAATTACCGCTTCAATTAAGTGCGCGGTAATCGCAAAACGTTCCAGCCAAAAAATAAAATTCAGGCTACTGGGAATACTAATGTTATTGATGACTGCATAAATATTCCACAATTCCCAGCCGATAGCACTGGACATAAAAATTGTGGATATCACTTTGATTATCGTCGCCAGTGTCTTCAGGATATTCATGCAGTTTCAGGGTAACTTTACTTAAAACATTATCCGGCAAATTGCCAAAGATGCCAGCATTCCGGCTGCATCAGCACACAGCGCCGCCGGGAGTGTGTAACTTGTGCGAATAATGCCAATACTGCCAAAATAAACTGCCATCACATAAAAGGTAGTTTCTGTTGAACCTTGCATGGTGGAAACCAGAAAAGACAAAAAGCTGTCGGGGTCATTTTTGACAATTTCTGACATTAACCCATAGGAGCCACTACCTGAAAGGGGGCGAATTAATGCCATTGGTAAGGCTTCTGGTGGGAGGGTAATGAGTGAGGTAATGGGAGAAACTATGGATGTCAGGATATCAAGAGCGCCACTGGCACGAAACATCCCAATCGCGACAAAAATGGCGACTAAAAATGGAATAATCCGAATGGCAATTTCAAAGCCTTCTTTTGCCCCTTCTGTGAGAACTTCGTAAACTTTCACGCCTCGGAAATAGCCGAATAACAGGAAGAGACAAATTAAAATAGGCAGTAGCCAGTTGGAAAGGTTACTGAGAAAAACCATACTGAATATATACGGAAATCCACGGATTGACAAACGGTAAAATACAGCCGCCAAAAATGCCACAATTAACCCGCCGAAAACGATATTACCAATCATTCCGGGAGGAATTAATTCGGATTCGGGAGTTTCATCGGCTGCGGTTTTGCTGTCTGCTTCGGTAGTTTCTAATTCAGATTTTAAAGGAGTCAGGGTAGGGGATGCACGGCGGGCTAAAAGTTTACTCGCAATAATGGCCACGGCTGTAGAAACCATAGTGGCAATAATTGAGGGTAAAACAATTGCGGCGGGATTGCTAGCCCCAGCACTGGCGCGGACAGTAATTACACCAAGGGGTAACAGTGTCACAGATGAGGTGTTAATGGCTAAAAACAAACACATCGCAGGTGTTGCGGTTCCCGGATTGGGGTTGAGTTTATTCAGTTCTGCCATTGCTTTTAAACCCATTGGCGTAGCAGCATTTCCCAGTCCCAGGGCGTTGGCTGCCATATTCATCACCATCGCGGACATAGCCGGGTGATTTACGGGAACTTCGGGGAAAAGTCGGCTCATGAGTGGACGAATTAAACGGGCGATGAATCGCATCATCCCTGCGGCTTCGGCAACTTTCATAATTCCCAACCACAGCGCCATTGCCCCAATTAGTCCAATGGCTAGGGTGACTGCACTTTCTGCGGCTGTAAAGGAGGCTTCTGTTAAAGCGGCCATGTTGCCGTTATAAGCTGCTACTACTGTGGCGGAAACAATCAGGAACAGCCAAATGGCATTGAGTGGCGATGATGATTTTTTCATCTAAGGTTTTAAATTTAACTAAATAATTTTCTGCATCCTAAGCCATAGGACGGCTCATTGTGAAGAGTAGTTCAATGGCCGATGTTACGTATTTTGGCTTTGGGAGAACGACTACATAGGTTGAATATATAATTTTTCTTAATAGTCGTTGACAAAAATTCTCTGACACTGTAATAACTGGGGCTAGGGCGTGTTTTCAAAGTCTAGAAGTAGGTTGGGTTAAGCGCCGCGCCACCTGTAGGAAGCAAACCAAATATTGGGTCAAAAGAGGCAGGGGAGCGGGGAGCAGGGAGCAGGGGGGAGGATTGGAAGGAGCTTGTACTCCCACCAATCGAGAACGCCCTGGAAGGACGGGGCTTGATACCCATGTTCCGCTCCGCTTCACGGCTTCGGGACAGGGATTGCTCCCCCTGCTAGAAAGCCCCCTGCCCCTCCGCCTCTTTGGTCACGCCAGTAGGCTAGTTTTCAAATAAAATTGGCACTTCGACAGGAATTGCTTCAGGTATGACTAAATTATCGACAGAAGTGGGATTCTCAACGGGAGTAGCTATGGGAGTGGTTTGACGCTGTTGTTCAATCATTTGGGCAATTTGCTGCATTAATTGCGAAATCTTCTGGGCTTCCTCAAGGTTGCCTTGCTCCTGGTATCCTGTGTAGGCGCGTTTCAATATTCCGTTGGCTTTCTTCAGTTCACCCTGATTGTATAAAATAACTCCTAAGTTATAGTAAGCTGAGGTATTCTGCGGATTTTGGCGAATAGCTTGCCGATATACAGCAATAGCTTCTGAGGTTTGACCTTGAATTGCTTTGAGACTTCCCATGTTGTTATAGGCTGCGGCATTATTAGGGTCTAGCTCTAGGGCTTGCTCATAGGCGGCGATCGCCAATTCTATTTGTCCTTGTTCTTGTCGGGCGATCGCTAAGTTAAAATAAGCTTTGGCATTGCTGCTATCTAAATTAATCGCTTCTTCATAAGCGGCGATCGCTGCCTGTATTTGTCCTAATTCATACAGTCCTAATCCCAAATTATACTGCCCTGCTGACTTCGTAGGATCAATGACTAAAGCTTGTCTATAAGCAGCAATGGCGGCTTCTTTTTGTCCTTGTCGGTGCAATGCTAACCCTAGATTATACTGCGCTTCACCCAGCTTGGGATTAATTGTTAGCGCCTGTTTATATTCTGCGACTGCTAAATCCAGGCGATTTTGCATCAGCATAATATTACCTAGATAATTCCGTGCCATACCGAGAGCAGGATCTCGCTGTAAGGCTAGACGAAAGGCAGACTCTGCACCCTGTAAGTCATTACGGTTATAGCGTGTGACTCCTTGCTGGTACAGGCTAGCGGCTTCTAGATTCTGAGAAACTGATTTTTGTGCCAGCAGCTGGCTTCCTGGTAATTGCATCATTGTCGGTGCAGCCCACACCAAACACACAGAGGCAGCACAGAGAAGTCCCAGATGCGGCTGCTGCCAATTGATTACCGGGTAAAACCAGCAAAACCACTGACGAATTTGATGCTGTTTATACATAAATAGCAACTCTGTACTTTTTAAATTCCCTATAAGTCAGAGTACCCATGACGAGAGCCAAAATTAATAATTAACAATTAATAATTACAAATTCCTCACCGCAGAATGAGCATGGCATCACCGAAGGAATAAAAGCGATATTTCAAGGCGATCGCTTCTTGATATATACTTAATAAACGTTCCCTACCAATCAAAGCACTGACCAGCATCAGCAAACTAGAACGTGGTAGGTGAAAATTGGTAATTAGTCCATCTACTACCCGCCATTCATAACCAGGATAGATAAATAAGTCTGTTTTGCCGCAAAATGTTTGTAAATCTCCTGATTTGGCTGCCCCTTCTAAGGCGCGCACTGCTGTTGTTCCCACGGCAATAATTCGACCACCCGCAGCTTTGGTGGCGCGGATTTGTTCGACTGTGGCGGGGGGAACTGAAATCCATTCTTCATGCATCTGGTGGCTAGTTACGTCTTCTATTTCTACAGGGCGAAATGTGCCTATCCCAACGTGTAGGGTGATAGAAGCTTGATTAATGCCGCGATCGCCTAACTTTTTGAGCAATTCTGGGGTAAAATGTAATCCAGCCGTAGGCGCTGCGATCGCTCCTGGTTGTTGAGCATAAACTGTTTGATATTGTTCATCAGCCGCAGTGGATGCCGTAATATAAGGCGGTAGGGGTATCTCACCGAATTGATCTAACACTTCTACCAGTGGTTTTCCTTCAGGCACATCAAAACGCAATAACCGCCCTCCCGTGGCTGGGTCTGTGTCTATAACTGTCGCGCTGAGTTCTGTGGGAAGAGGCTGAGAATCTTTTCCCCTGGGTGGAAAAATAATCTTTGTTCCTGGTTTGAAGCGTTTTCCTGGTTTAACTAAAGCTAACCAACAGTTATATTGTCTTTCTTCTAAAAGCAAAACCTCGACTTCCGCACCAGTGGATTTACGACCATAGAGCCGCGCCGGAATAACTTTTGTATCATTGATGATCAATAGATCACCAGTACGTAATAGCTCTGGTAAATCTCGAAAAATCTGGTGTAGAGGTGCGGTTTGTGTCCCTGTGGTGGGAGAATTGACGACTAATAAACGGGAACTATCTCTAGGAAATACAGGGTTTTGGGCAATAAGTTCGGTCGGTAAGGTGTAATTATACCCTGCCAATGAACAATCCAAATTTACCTCTGGTGTTTCTGTTTGAGTATGTACTATTTCAGGCTCCATTGAATTCATCACATTTCTCATCACTAACACTAAGAACGCCGCACATTCAAGCAACACCATTCTTTCTTTTTCCACAGGGTAGCAACAATCCAACCGTTTTGTTCTAACGCATCAGCTACAGCTTTCGATTGTTCCAGTAAGATACCACTAAAAATTGCCCAAGTATTTGGTTTAGCGATCGCACTCATTTCTGGAACCAACTGAATAATCACATCAGCTAAAATATTACAGACGATGCCATCAACTGGTTGATCTACCAGTTTAGCCATCATGTCTACACTACCTTCTGCGGCTACCAAGCGATCTGGACTAATGTCGTTGAGGGCGCGATTACTAAAAGTTGATTGTACCGCTAAAGGGTCAGTATCCACTGCATAGACTTTTGCCGCACCTAATAGCAATGCGCCAATGGAAAGTATACCAGAACCACAGCCGATATCCGCAATTACCAGAGGTTGGTTTTGACCACTCCTATCCACAAAATCCACAGGTAATTGAGTTAACCGCATTTCTAGAGATTCCAAACATAATTGAGTGGTGGCATGGTTTCCAGTACCAAATGCTACGCCAGGGTCAAGACGAATCACTAACCTTTCTGTTGTTTCTGGTAAGGCTAGCCACGCCGGATTAATCAAAAAGCGATCGCCTATTTCTTCCGGTTTCCAGTATTGTTTCCAGCTAGTAGCCCAATCTTCCTCATCAATTAACTCCCAATTCAGGGTAGGAGCAGACAATCCTACACAAAGAGCATCTTGACGCAACCACAGCGACAGCGCCGCCAAATCGAGTAACTGTGCTTGAATTCTCGGTAGGTAAGCTTTGACTAGACAGGAATTACCTTTACTTTCACTCGCTGTACCACGACTGCTAAAATTCTCCAGTCGCCAAGAGACTGACTCTTCTAGCGCTGGTTCACATGAAATCTGTAGTTCCCACCAAGTGTTTGCCATTTTTTAGTGCTGAGACGCGATTTATCGCGTCTGTACAAGAAAGTACAACATCCTGAGTCTAAGTGAGTTATGAGTACTTCTGAAATTTTTCCTCATTCCCCACTATTTACTCAGGATATTACACTTTATAAAGTTACTGTGTATGCGTCCCTAATTCCAGCTACTTTGACAATTTCCGCCAAAATGCCATCGGGTAAGGGATCATCGATACTCAGAGCCATCACAGCATCACCACGGACAATTTTACGCCCTACCTGCATACTGGCAATGTTGACATTAAAACTGCCGAGTAAGGAACCGAGTTTACCGATAATTCCTGGCATATCACGGTGTAAGGTAAACAACATATATTTGCTGGGGGGGACATTAATGGGGAAACCATCAACATCGGTGAGATGAATTTCTTTGTCCCCTAATAAAGCCCCTGTGACAGAATGAGTCCCTAAAGTACCCGTAGCTTCCAGGTGTAACGAGCCGGCGTAGTCGCGAGCTGAAGCATCACGGGTTTCAATTACCCTAATTCCTCGCTCTTTAGCTTCTATCGTAGCGTTGACATAGTTTACCCGTTCCCGTAGGGCTTGGTAAAGTAGACCTTTGAGGGAGGCGACAACTAAAGGCTGACTTTTGTTACTAGCTAGTTCTCCTTGTAGTCGCACAGTCAGTGATTCCACCCGTCCACCGGCTAGCTGTCCTACCAAGTTACCCAGGGTTTCCGCTAGTTGCATATAAGGCTTGAGTTCTTCTAGCACATCGGGACCCAATCCGGGGATATTGACTGCGGAACGTGCGGCTAGTCCTAAGAGAACATCACGAATTTGTTCGGCGACATCAATGGCGACATTTACTTGTGCTTCGGTTGTGGAGGCTCCTAAATGGGGGGTAAGGATGACTTCTTTACCGAGCGATCGCAAATCAGATTCACCCAGTGGTTCTGACTCGAACACATCCAAAGCCGCACCTTTGATTTGACCTTCTTTAATTGCCACTGCTAAAGCAGCTTCATCAATGATACCACCACGAGCGCAGTTGATAATTCTGGCTGTGGGTTTCATTTTTGCCAGAGTTGTGGCGTTAATTAAATGAGTCGTTTCTGGTGTTTTGGGGATGTGTAATGTGATATAATCAGCTTGCTGCATTAGCAAATCCATTTCCACCAACTGACAGCCCAGTTGTTCGGCGCGTTCGGTGGAAATAAACGGATCGTAAGCTAACAGCTTCATTCCCATTGCTCTGGCGACAGTCGCAACATGGGAACCGATTTTACCCAAGCCAACGACACCGAGAGTTTTTTTATAAACTTCCGCACCCACAAAGGTTTTGCGATCCCACTCACCACTTTTAACTGAAGCATTAGCATCAGGAATGTGGCGAGATAAGGATAACATCATCGCTAGGGCGTGTTCTGCGGCAGCAATTGTGTTACCTTCAGGAGAATTGACAACCACAATTCCTCGGCGAGTAGCTGCGGGAACATCGACATTATCCACACCCACACCGGCGCGACCGATGATTTTTAACTGAGTCCCAGCTTCAATAATTTCTTGTGTAACGCGCGTACCAGAGCGAATCATCAGCGCGTCATATTCACCAATAATTTCGATCAGTTCTGCTGGTGTGAGACCTGTTTTGACATCTACAGTCGCCACTTGGGTCAGAATATCAATTCCAGCTTGGTCAATGGGATCGGAGACGAGAACCTTAGACATGATTACTTCATTACTTTTAAATTTACAGGTTTTGCTGCACAAGACTTTTTAGTTTAGTCTTTATCTGTGGCAATTCAGCAAAAATTAGGCATTTTAATTTGAACCTCGTCCTCACTCACCTTTGATGGTAAAGGTTTAAAGTATCAATTGCAGATATAGTCTGGTGATGCCTCCTGGTATCTGAAGACGAGTGGTTATTTTGTGCCACCCTACGGTAATATAAACCATGACTAGGGTAAAAAACCGAATATTTTTATTAATAAAACGCTAAAGTTTTTTCTAGTAGTTTGACATTAGCATAGACTGTATCCATGTAGGGTGTAGAAATGTGGGTAAGTTTGCCCAGTTCAATCACTGCTCCTAAAATTGCTTCTACCTCTGTAGTCCGACCGGCTTCGATATCTTGGAGCATAGAAGTCTTATGAGCGCCGACTTTTTCGGTCCCATTGATGCGCTGCTCTAAACTGATACCGAATTTAATACCGAGTTTTTCTCCTATGGTTTGCGCTTCTATCATCATCTGTCTTGCCAGTTCGCGCGTCAAGGGGTATTGACAAATCTGCTCTAAGGTGGCACGAGTTAAGGCACTAATGGGGTTAAAAGCCAAGTTTCCCCATAATTTTAGCCAAAGTTCTGAGCGAATATCCGAGCGCACTGGGGCTTTTAATCCGGCTTTTTTGCAGATCCCGGCTAGTTTTTGGATGCGTTCGGTTTTGCTGTTGTCGATTTCTCCCAGGCTAAAGCGATCGCCTTCAATGTGATGAATTACTCCAGGTGAATGTAATTCTACGGCTGAATAAATTACACAACCAATTATCCGCTCTATATCAATATTAGCAGCAATGATCCCTTCTGGATCAACGGCGTGGATTTTTTGCCCTTCATATTCACCGCCATGCTTGTAGAAGTACCACCAAGGGATACCATTTTGGGCAGTAACTACCATTGTATCAGGATTGTAGAGGGATGATAGAGCCGGGGCGATCGCTGCTAAACTCTGAGCTTTTACCGCCAGGATAACTACATCTTGAGTTCCTGCGTCATTTATATCACTGGTGGCTAAAGATGGATGTACGACATAATTTGACCCATCCCCCATAATTACCTCAAGTCCCCGGTTTTGAATTGCTTCTAAATGCTGTCCACGCGCAATAAAGGTGACTTCTTCCCCTGCTAGAGCTAGTTTAGCTCCTAAGTACCCACCAATCGCACCCGCACCAACAATACAGATTTTCATAAAATCTTCCCCTATTCCTGTGACACGGTTACTCGCGTCTGTGCATAATTTTAAGGGATTTTTGAAAGGTTCAGATCCCCGACTTCTTCAAGAAGTCGGGGATCTTGTTTCTGTAAGGGACTAGACTAATTTCAGGAATTTAGCCATGTTCAACCTTTGCAGTTTACCGGTTGCGCCACGGGGTAAGGCTTCGAGAATGTGTATTTGTTTCGGTATTTTGAATTCTGCTAAGTGTTGGGAACAATGAGATTTTAATTCCTGTTCGCTGGTATCACTCTTCAGGACAACCGCAGCATGAATTTCTTCACCCAAGGTTTTGTGAGGAACTGCAAAAGCTAAGGCTTCCGCTACCGCAGGATGACGCAGCAATATATCATCTATTTCCAAAGGCGAAATTTTTTCCCCACCTCTGTTAATTAATTCTTTGATTCTACCAGTTAGGTAAAGGTAGCCGTCTGGGTCGAGTTTACCTTGATCACCTGTCCGAAACCAGCCGTTAACAAAGGCTGTGGCGTTGGCTTGGGGGTTATTTTCGTAACCATCGATGACGTTGGCTCCTTTTACTACTACTTCACCAAGGCTACCTTGGGCAAGTAATTTACCATCTTCATCCATAATTCCCACTTCTACACCATGTCCATAACCGACGCTTCCCGGTTTGCGGTTTTTGGGCGGTAAGGGGTTGGATGTCATCTGATGTGCAGCTTCTGTCATGCTATATGATTCTACCACCGGCACGTTCAGAACTGCTTCCATTTGTTCGATAATTACTGGCGGTAAAGGTGCGCTGCTAGAACGAATAAACCGGAAGCTATGGGATTTAACAATATCTTCGTTGCGACTGGCTCGCGCTAAGATCATTTGATGTATGGTGGGTGCAGCAGAATACCAAGTTGGTTTGTAACGCTCAACCAGTTGCCAAAATTCTAAAGCATTAAACCCTGTGGGACAAATAAATGTCCCTCCTGATGCCAAAGTTGCTAAAAGACACCCCACTAATCCGTGAATGTGAAATAGTGGCATCAGACATAAATTAATGTCGTTAGCAGTGAGGTTATAGACACTGACGATATTTTGGGCTGAGGCGATGAGATTTCGGTGACGAATGGGAACCCGCTTAGGACGGCTAGTAGTTCCACTGGTATGCAGAATAATTGCTACATCATCGGACTGGGGAAGGTCAGGAGTAGAAGTTTCTCTTTGTGGTTGTATAATTTCTCTACTCAATTCCAAACTCAATGTACCGTCAGCGTTTGTTATGGCCTGGATGAGTAGCATATCGGGATGAATGGCAGTTATAGCCGCCTCTGGTGTCCCTGGTAAGGTAATTAATGCTTTGGCTTGGAGGTCTTCGTAGTAAAAAGCAAATTCTTCTTGTTTGTATTTGGGATTGAGGGGGGCAGCAGTTCCACATAGACTCGCCGCAAGAAATATACACGCCATTGAAGAACTGTTAGTCATCGCAATGGCAATGCGATCGCCTTTACCTAAGCCGAAACTGTGCAACTGTGCCACTAAATCAGCTACAATTGTCCGTAGTTGCTGATATGTCAGAGTCAGTTGGTCTGGTGTTAATAAGGCTGGATGGTCGTCTTTTCCGGTTAAAATATCAAATATATGCATATAAATAAGTTATATTTTTAAGCTATCTCTTCAGGGTCAACACCTAGTTCACGTAACTTTGCTGCTAACTTTTCTGCACGTTGGCGTTCTTGTTCTGCACGTTGGCGTTCTTGTTGAGCTTGTTCGCTACTCCACAACAGCAAATTGCCTTCTTTATCCCACCACCGTAGCCAATTCATAGTTTGGCATAATCTTTCACCTTGCCAAATTCCGAGAAATAATTCTAACTCAGGAATCCAATAACGTCCATTGGCATCTGCTGACGCTAAACTATACTGTCCATTTTGTAAATACCTTACTTCTAGAATGACTTCATAAGGATCATAGGTGACGTAAGTGGGAATTTTAAGAATATGTTCGTAAAAATACAGTTTACCGTAAGGTGGTGTAGAACGAATAGATAATTCGCCATTTTCGGTGTCTGACAGAAATTCCATGACTACAGCCACAGTCGCGCCTTCTAAATTCGGTATGTCACTACGACGAATTAAACTTGGGGCTACAGGCTGCGCTTGCGGGACATAAAACCAGTCAGGTGCTTTGACAACATTTTTTTGGTTTACTGTGGCTACTAGCCCAAAATTAGAGCCTATCAGCATCTGAGGGTGGATGCGTTGTGTAGAGCCTAAAGCATCTGTCAGCGCTGATGCTAAAGCAGGTTGCTGTATATTTTCCACTGGGTCATCAGGTAAAATAAAATCGGTGGGAAGTGCTTCCCAAGTAATATTTAATTCTTTTTGAATTTTTTGAGTAGGGTGAATTTGTAAAACCATAAGACTACTCCTAGTATTTCAGTATATTCAGTTAAGGAAATTGCCCATCGCGCACGTCTGAAGCATAATCTTGTACAGCTTTGGTAATTGTCTCTCGCAAATTTATGTAAACTTTGGCAAAGGGTGGCTGCTTCTCTGATAGACCAAGGACATCTGAGGTAACTAACACTTGTCCATCACAATGAACTCCCGCACCGATACCAATGGTGGGAATATTTAACTTTTGTGTAATCTGCATTGCCAAATCTGCGGGAATATGCTCTAACACTATAGAGAATACACCGGCTTGTTCGAGAGCGATCGCTTCGTTAAAAATTCTTTCCCCAGCCTCTTGAGTTTTCCCCTGTTGTCGCAGTCCCAGTTGATGAACTGATTGGGGTGTCAAGCCTACATGACCCATCACTGGTATTCCGGCTTGTACCAAACGAGCAATAGTTTCCACCATCGCTGGATAACCACCTTCTAACTTAACAGCTTGAGCGCCTGTTTCCTTCAGTACCAACCCAGCCGAGTGCATCGCTTGAGAAATGCTTTCTTGGTAAGTTAAAAATGGTAAATCAACCACAACTAAAGCTTGTTTCACACCACGGCGCACAGCTTTAGCATGATGCAGCATTTCATCGAGGGTAATTGGGAGCGTGGTTTTATATCCTAAGACAGCAGCCATTGAATCACCCACCAGGATTAAGTCTACCCCAGCCGAGTCCAGAATTTGGGCGATCGCATAATCCCAGGCAGTCAAAGCAACAATTGCGCGCCCCTGTTGTTTCCATTGAATTAATTGTCCAGTAGTAATTACCATATTTTTAAGTAGGGAGTCGGGAAAAGAAGCAGGAGAGCGGCGAGCAAGGGGGAGTTTGAAACAAAATAGCACTTATTCACTATGCTGAATATGAATTAAATAACATCCAAATTCTGGTTTTTCACCTCACCCCGCCTAAAAACTTGCGTCAAAGTCTCCCCTCTCCTTACTCCCCTCTCCTTAGTAAGGAGAGGGGTTGGGGGTGAGGTTCTGTATTTTATCAAATCCCCATCTCCCCATTCCCCATTCCCCACTCCCCACTCCCCACTCCCTACTCCACAGCCCGACTAAAAGCCAGATGAGGTTTTGCATTACCCGTCGTGGGCGTTAACCAAGCCAGACCTTCACGAGTACCGACCCATAATTTATTGCCGATGTCCGGCGCAAGAGTAAGAACTCGACTAGAAGGAAGTCCCGCAACTTCATCTAATACAGCCCCTGTATGTGGATTTAATCGTAACAAACCATTGTGAGTCCCCACCCACACACTACCATCTTGGGCAAAGCGCACTGCTGTGACATTTCGCCCCCGCAGGCGAGTTACAGACCGCAAAACTGCACCAGTTTTGGGATTAATAACGAGCAAATGATTCGACATTCCCGCCCAAATTAAACCGGATGGACTAATGGCTAAGGTTTGCACGGTTGTTCCCGGTAACTGGTTAATCTGCTTCATAATTAAAGCGCTGGCCGTATTTACCCGCACCAGTCCATCTAGAGTCCCAACCCACAGTTGACCTTCAGCATCTAAAGTCATGGCGTTGGCGCTGACACCAGGCAAATTTTTTAATGTTGTCATAATTAAGCCTTGGTCAGGACTAATTAGAGCTAAACCATTATCGGTTCCAGTCCACAAATAGCCCCGATTGTCAACCAATAAAGATAAAACCCGTTTGGAAGGCAAAAATAAATTTTGGGCTGTAATTTCACCTGTGCGGGGGTCTATTCGCTTTAGTCCCTCATAAGTCCCTACCCATAAGCGACCCACTTTATCTTCTGCTAATGCACCAATGGCTAAATTCGGTAAACTCACACGCGCTAAAATTCTGCCTGTGTTCGGGTCAATGCGCGATAAGCCCCGCCATGAACCCACCCAGAGATTACCGGTAAAATCTCCTAGTAAGTTACTAACACGATAATCTGTTTCGAGCGATCGCTCTTGAATTCCCCTTTCATCAGGTAAAAGGTCTCTTCTCGGTGGTGGTGCAGTAGCCGGATAAGTAGGAGTTAAGTCAGATGAATCAACGTCAGGGGTTTTTTGTAGCGGTGCATTAGTACCAATTTTCTCTGCCCTTACCGCATTTGTCATAGTTACAAGACCAACGCTTGGCAAAGCTATCAACCCCAGAAATATAGAAGTCAACAATAATTTATGACGCTTGCGAAGTAATTCCACCATGACATTTCCTTTAAAAACAGTACCCACAGCCATTATCTAAACTAGCTAACAGTTAACATCAGTGTTCCCCCAGTCAGCTTGTTTTAAACTTCGGTAGCAAATTTAGTCATTAGTCATTAGTCATTGGGAAGTTACCGTCTTCTTCCCACACCTCCCACACCCCCCACACTCCCCACACCCCATTCCTTTACTTTTCTACATAAAACTACATAAAATGTTTAAAACTTTATGTAATAACAAAATTAAATACATAAGTTAAAAATTTTCAAAGAATAACTTATCAATTTCTTGATATATTGTGAGACAAGCTACAAATTACGTGGTGTGCAATTTCTTTTTCTTTCAATTACCACTCTGCTGTATTTCTGTCAAGCAAATTCTCTCTTGGTCTGTTTACTACTATTAGGGGACATATCAGGAGCCTGGAAGTGGGAATGGGTGTCAACCAGCCCAATTCCTGAAAAACCCCGATGTGTAGGGGAATAGTTTAATACTTTCCGCAAAGCGCGGAGTTTTTGCTGAAAATAGAAAAATTTAGCGGAGCAAGAGAAAGAGATAAAAGAGAATTTTTATTCACGGGATGAGGAAAAAGCACCAAGTGCCAATTCACGCACCCCAGATTGGGGAGAGCATTTGTTAATAAATGTAACTAAATGTTCGTTGCTAGAAAATCGACCCGCCAAAGCAAACCTCTAACAAAAAAATTTTCCTAATTTTTCCCCCAATTTAGTGCGGGTAAAAAGCGGGAGTGAGAGAAAGTTGCACAGAACGTGATTTGATGAAGTAATTAAAGAGTGACTTCTTGGAAGGGAATTTATGTCTTACGCTCAAACCCAAACCCAGAGCAAATCAGGGTATCAAGCCGGTGTTAAAGATTACAGACTAACTTATTACACCCCAGACTACACACCTAAAGATACAGACCTTCTTGCAGCATTCCGGATGACTCCCCAACCTGGAGTTCCTCCCGAAGAAGCTGGTGCTGCTGTGGCGGCTGAGTCCTCCACCGGTACTTGGACAACTGTATGGACAGATTTGCTCACCGACCTCGACCGCTACAAAGGTCGTTGCTACGATATCGAACCAGTTCCCGGCGAAGATAACCAGTACATCTGCTACGTTGCCTATCCTCTAGACTTGTTCGAGGAAGGTTCTGTAACCAACGTATTGACCTCTATTGTAGGTAACGTATTTGGTTTCAAAGCCTTGCGCGCATTGCGTTTGGAAGACATCCGCTTTCCTGTAGCTTACATCAAGACCTTCCAAGGGCCTCCCCACGGTATCCAAGTAGAGCGTGACAAATTAAACAAATACGGTCGTCCTTTGCTGGGTTGTACCATTAAGCCCAAATTAGGTTTGTCCGCTAAGAACTACGGACGTGCTGTATACGAGTGCTTGCGTGGTGGTTTGGACTTCACCAAAGACGACGAAAACATCAACTCTGCACCATTCCAAAGATGGCGCGATCGCTTCTTGTTCGTTTCTGAAGCTATCACCAAAGCCCAAGCTGAAACCGGTGAAATCAAAGGTCACTACCTCAACGTTACCGCTCCCACCTGTGAACAAATGTTGGAACGGGCTGAGTTCGCTAAAGAACTCAAACAGCCTATCATCATGCACGACTACCTAACCGCAGGCTTCACAGCTAACACCACATTGGCTCATTGGTGTCGCGCTAACGGTATCTTGCTGCACATTCACCGTGCTATGCACGCAGTTATCGACCGTCAAAAGAACCACGGTATCCACTTCCGTGTATTGGCTAAAGCCCTACGCTTGTCTGGTGGAGACCACATCCACACAGGTACTGTAGTTGGTAAGTTGGAAGGCGAACGTGGTATCACAATGGGCTTTGTTGACCTGTTGCGTGAAAACTATATTGAGCAAGATAAGTCTCGCGGTATTTACTTTACCCAAGACTGGGCTTCTTTACCAGGCGTAATGGCAGTTGCTTCCGGTGGTATCCACGTATGGCATATGCCCGCACTTGTAGAGATCTTCGGTGATGACTCCGTACTACAATTTGGTGGTGGTACTCTTGGACACCCCTGGGGTAACGCACCTGGTGCAACCGCTAACCGTGTAGCTTTAGAAGCTTGTATCCAAGCTCGTAACGAAGGCCGCAACTTGGCTCGTGAAGGTAACGACGTGATCCGCGAAGCTGCTAAGTGGAGTCCTGAATTGGCTGTTGCTTGCGAACTGTGGAAAGAAATCAAGTTCGAGTTCGAGGCCATGGATACTGTCTGATCCTCAAGTAACTAGTAAAAAGTTAAAGAGTAAAAGAAAATAATATTCTTTCTTTTTACTTTTTACTTTTTACTTTAGCTTTTTATGGGCTGGGGACAAACATGAATCTTAAGCAAATTGCCAAGGATACAGCCAAGACATTGCAAAGCTACCTGACTTATCAGGCGCTGAAAACAGTATTGGCACAGTTAGGCGAAACGAACCCACCGTTGGAACTTTGGCTACATAACTTTTCTGCTGGCAAAATCCAGGACGGAGAAGCGTATATTCAGCAACTGTTTCTCGAAAAGCCAGATTTGGCATTACGGATTATGACTGTCAGAGAACACATCGCCGAGGAAGTCGCCGACTTTCTTCCCGAAATGGTTCGCACTGGCTTTCAGCAAGCCAACATGGAACAACGTCGCCAGCATCTAGAACGCATCACACGAATAGATACATCTCACCCCAGTCCACACCCGGAACAGCAGACAAGTTCAGATCCCAATAGTGAACAGTAAACAGTCGTCATTGTTAACTGATAACTGATAACTGTTAACTGATAACTGAAATTTCATATCAATCGCAACCCATTATCAAAAACTATGCAAACTTTACCAAAAGAGCGTCGTTACGAAACCCTTTCTTACCTTCCACCTCTTTCTGATGCTCAAATTGCCAAGCAAGTTCAGTACATCTTGACTCAAGGTTACATTCCAGCTATTGAGTTTAACGAAATTTCTGAGCCAACAGAATTTTACTGGACAATGTGGAAGTTGCCTTTGTTCGGCGCTAAGTCTACTCAAGAAGTATTGAGCGAAGTTCAATCTTGCCGTTCTCAATACAGCAACTGCTATATCCGTGTTGTGGGTTTTGACAACATCAAGCAGTGTCAAGTTCTTAGCTTTATTGTTCACAAGCCCAGCATGAGCAGATACTAAGAGTTGGACTTTTGAATTAATTTTGGGGAATTTGAATTAGTTTCCCTTTGGAGAGGTAGATTTTTCTGCCTCTTTTTTTTATTAATTAAAGTAGGGTGTGTTATGCCGCAGGCTAACGCAGCTTGAATTGTTTAACCATAGCAATAACGCTGGTATTTTGCATACCAGCGTTATTGCTACTTTATTTAATCTTCTGTCTGCACTTGAAAATGTATGGGAGGCTTTCAAAGCATTAAATATACTTAAAAGAACTAGATTTTTGCCTATCTCTGCTAATAATTTACCCCACATTACATCAAAAGAATATTTAGAAGACACAAACATAAATAAATTGTCTGAGCTTAAAGAAGTTACCCTTTTGAATGATGACGAAAGTAGTTACCGTTATTTATATCCTGAAGATGTAGAAGCAGAAAAGGAACGTCGTCGTAAAGAAGCAGCAGCAAGAAAGAAGGAACTGGAGCAGGAAAGGAAGGAATATATGCAACTAGAGGCAAGAGAGTGGGGAAATTTTGGATATTATGCAGCTATGGTTGATGAGGGAGAATTAGCTCCTGATGATCCTAGATATCCCTTATGATCATAAGTGCGACTTTATCTGGGTATTAAGTTTTTTTCAGTTGAGCTACTTAGCAACTTGGGATTTTTACCAAAAGATTAGTAAACATCCGACACCAAAAAAACTTAATATTAGTTTAATAAAACATTATCAGTGATATTTTTATGAGTTACTACATTGCTCCCCGCTTTCTAGACAAACTTGGCGTTCACATTACCAAAAATTTCTTGAATCTACCTGGTGTGCGAGTTCCCTTAATTTTAGGGATTCATGGACGTAAAGGCGAAGGAAAGACATTTCAGTGTCAGTTAGTCTTCGAGAAAATGGGTATCGAAGTAACTAACATATCCGGGGGAGAATTGGAGAGTCCAGATGCTGGAGACCCGGCGCGGTTAATTCGTTTGCGTTATCGCGAAACAGCAGAATTAATTAAAGTGCGCGGTAAAATGTGCGTGCTGATGATTAATGATTTAGATGCGGGTGCGGGACGCTTTGATGAAGGTACTCAGTATACTGTAAATACTCAGATGGTAAATGCCACACTGATGAATATTGCTGATAATCCTACAGATGTGCAGTTACCTGGAAGCTATGATTCTACACCGTTACATCGTGTCCCGATTATTGTTACCGGGAATGATTTTTCTACTCTCTACGCGCCGTTAATTCGCGATGGACGGATGGAGAAATTCTACTGGGAACCAGATAGAGACGATAAGGTGGGAATTGTTGGCGGAATTTTTGCAGAAGATGGACTTTCACAACGAGAAGTTGCACAGCTTGTTGATACTTTTCCTCATCAATCTATTGACTTTTATAGTGCGTTGCGATCGCGCATTTATGATCAACAAGTACGTGAATTTATCCATCAAGTCGGTTTCGAGCGTGTATCGTCGCGTATCGTTAACAGCGCCGAGAAGCCACCAGAGTTTAAAAAGCCGGATTTCAGCTTGTCTAACCTGATTTCGGCGGGTAATTTTATGGTGGGTGAACAACAACGGGTAGAAACTTCTCAATTGGTTGATGAATACAATCGGCTGAATCGAGGTAGTAAAAATTATCAAGTAGCACCACCAGCGCCTGTCACACCGAATAGGGAGCCGTCAGGTAATGGATTTCATCAACCAAAAGTATCAAATACCCATTTAAGCCTAGAGACACAAGAACAAATCCGGCAAATTTTAGCTCAAGGTCACAGAATTAACTTTGAACACGTAGATGAACGCCGCTTCCGTACTGGTTCTTGGCAAAGTTGCGGTACAACTCAGATAAATGCTGAATGGGATGCAATATCAGCTTTAGAAGGTTATCTAGCGGAATATAGTGGTGAGTATGTGCGCTTGGTAGGAATTGACCCGAAAGCTAAACGGCGAATTGTGGAAACGATTATTCAGCGTCCGAACGGTAAGAATTAACATCATCTAGCACCCCACCCCCAACCCCTCCCCGCAAGCGGGGAGGGGAGAAAAGGCTCAATAACAAGTAAAAAACATCTCTCTTCCTGATTTCTCTGTGTTCTCTGTGCCTGGTGTGGTTCGTTTAACTTCTCCCAAACACCCACTCAAGCTGACCAGTTTTCGCGGAAGTCAGCGTACAAAGTTAATCCACCGTCTACAAATAGGGTTTGACCAGTGATGTAACCGGCATCATCTGAGGCTAAAAAAGCTACAGATGCTGCCATTTCTTCAGCAGTTCCCGCACGACACATGGGGATATGACTTTCTACAGCTGCCTTTTTTTCTGGGTCATCTATCCAAGCTTGATTGATTGGTGTGACTGTTGCTCCCGGTGCGACAGCATTGACACGAATACCTCGATTAGCATATTCTAATGCTAGGGTTTTAGTGAGATTTTCCATTCCCCCTTTGCTGATGGAATAACTCAGATATGTAGGTCTGGGAATAATTTCGTGAACACTGGAAATATTGATGATTACCCCGGAACGGTTCTGGGATAAAAGATGTTTGATGGTTTCACGGGCGCAGATAAAAGCACCCCGGAGGTTAACTGCAAGGACTTGATCGAAGTCTGCGGTAGTCAGTTCATGGGATGGGCATTCTCTTTGAATCCCCGCATTATTGATCAGAATATCTAAGCTACCAAAGGTGTTAACTACACTGTTGACCATTGTCACAATATCTGATTCTTGGGAAACATCACCTTTTACTAAAAGCGAACGCATTCCGCAATTTTCGATATCTTTACAGGCTTTCTCTACTGCCATTGCTTCGGTTTCAGACCCTGATTCGGGAGTTCTGCGGTAGTTAATCGCTATATTACAGCCTAATTGGGCAAGTTTAACAGCGATCGCCTGACCAATACCTGAAGTTGCACCTGTAACTAAAGCATTTTTGCCTTGTAATCCTTTCATGGTCAATTTGTTTCGTAATTCAACACCTACATACAGAGGGAATTTGGTAATAAATTCATCCTCCTATAGTGTAGATATTTCAGAAATTCCCAAAACCAGTATATCTCTTGCGGGATTTTTTCCTGGCTATTTCTACTATTAGCCTAAAATCCATCGAGCTAAGTTGAGGTAAATTAACACTCCCAACACATCAACAGCAGTGGTAATAAAAGGCGCTGACATCAAAGCCGGATCTAGCCCCATCGCACGGAATAAAAATGGCAAAGCCGAACCAGAAACTGAGGCTAAAACACAGATGGACAATAGACTAATACCTACAGCTAGGGCTACAAAGAAATTCCCTTGTAAGAAGTATGCCCAAACTATGACTACACTACCTAGCATAGTTCCGAGCAGTACACCAGCGATCGCTTCTCGTTTGATGATATTTAAAGCTTCACTAGGGCGAACGTCTTCCGTATTCAAGCCCCGAATCACCACAGTTGAAGACTGCGCCCCCACATTCCCGCCTGTACCAATCAATAAGGGTATAAAGGCAGTTAAAGCAACTACTTTTTCTAAAATATCTTCTTGGTTAGTAATTACCGCCGCCGTAGCACTATTAGTTATCAATAGAATAAACAACCATACTACCCGCTTCCGGGCAACAGTAAATAAGTTAGTTTGAAAATAATTATCACCGCCAGATTCTACACCACCTAACTTATAGATGTCTTCCGTGGTTTCTTGTTCTAAAATATCCAGCACATCATCCACCGTGACAATACCCACTAGACGCTGTTCTGCATCTACCACAGGAATGGCTACAAAGTCATAGTGCTGAATTGTCCGAGCCACTTCTTCTTGGTCAGTCCCAGTATTTACAAATACCACATCACGGGTCATGATGCTGCCAATAGTTTGCTCTGGTTGCGCTAAAATCAGATCCCGCAGGGAGAGAATCCCAGTTAAGCGACGAGCATCATCAGTTACATATATATAGTAAATAGTTTCTCTCAAGTTAGCCAAAGAACGAATTTGCGCTAGTGCCTGATTAATCGTAATATTTTCCCTCAGTGACAGATACTCAGGAGTCATAATCCGCCCCGCAGTGTTAGGCGCATAACCTAAAAGCAGAGCAGTTGCATCCCGTTCCGCCGGACTCAGTTGTTGTAATAGTCGCCGCACAACTTTAGCGGGGAGTTCGTCAAACAAGCGCGCCCGGTCGTCAGGGGACATATAATCGACGATTTCCTGTACATCCTGACGCTTAAAATCTTCTAGTAGTGTTTGTTGTACACTAGGGTCTAAATATTCAAAGACTTCTATAGCCTCTTCTTTAGAAAGTAACCGAAAAGCGATCGCCTGGGTAGCCTCTGGTAAACCTTCAATAGATTCGGCAATATCTGCAACCTGAACCGGAATTAATAAAGCTTTAGCACCCTGAAAGTTCTTTTGTTCAAGTAGCACTTGCAGCTGCTGGCGCACTAGGTCTTGTAACTCTTGTCGGGATCTGCTTTGCATATGTGAACTAAAAGGTAGCTGATTAAGGCAGTATTCTCTAAAACTAATTTGCTTTTACTGTTACCAACTGTGACATTCTCCTTACACTATAAAGGGTAGTGGCTCTCCCTACTTTACTTCTCTTACTTGTGTTACGACTTTTTCGCCACTTATCCAGAGCAGCTTTATATTTTACCGCCAGGTGAGAATCCCACCTCTGGTCTAGATGACGCAGAACTAAGAATCCCCATCGATTTATCGCGCTTAGTGTCAATCCTTAATAGCCAGACTGCATAAGCACTTTCTATTCCGCCGAGTCCCAGCCTAAAAGCTAATTTTTGTGGAATCCCAACAGAAAACACTTCAGGTATTTTACTCAAAGTCTGGGGTATTTTTATTTTTAGTAAACAATAGTTTTAATCATGATTAAAACCCACCATTTTAGTTTAAAGGGAATAAACCGCCAATAATAGAGTATTGGGAGTTGACATTCGCTCGAAATTTTGTTATGTTATAATTGATAAGGAAGAACTATCTTAATAGCTAAAACCTAATTTATAGTCTCTTGAGATGCGAAAGTGGGGCGAGGTAGAGACTTACCTGTGCATAAGTAAGTATTGCGGCTAAAATCTGCTACTGGGCAAAAGTAAAATATCGATCAATTCGCCCACTACCAAACCGCACAGGGCTAAGACGGTTAAAACCCAAAAAGAATCAGTCTTGTTGAAACCAGCAAAACGCATTTCTAAGTCAGCTAAAAACGTAGTGGCTATGGGGATGAGAAAAAGGCTAAAGAATATCGACCAAGTTTCCACCAAAGCAACCGATAAACTTAAAAATAACACCACAACTAAGATTCTGGAGCCAAATGCCACTAACTGCTCTAACCAAACAATAGTTTTTCTGACAATAGCTAAAGTGACAGCAACCACAAAAGCTCCCGCCAACCAAACAATGTGATGAGCCGCAAGATACCACCCCAATAGAGCATAAGCTAACCAGAGTAATACGAGGGGCATTACTGGAATTCTGTGAAAAAATCCCACATTCATCATTTTCTTCCCCCAGCTTTCAATAATCAAGGAATAGTTATCTTAATTCTAATAAAAAACCGCTTATTTTTACTTGCTTTAGTAACGCCTAAATTGCCTTTGGAGATTTTCGACTTCTTCTACAGTTTTTTCTATGCCTTCTTCCGCAATGTTTTTGACATAATTAATCTTGATTTCCTCTAACATATCTACAAGTAATTGTTCTAACTCCTGTAGGTTATGCTTTTTTTGTAACTCAATTTCTAAAGCATCTGGAAAGTTTTTGGTCAACCGGGCTGTTATCTCTGCACCGATGGGATATTCTAATGCTTTCACCAAGGTTGTGTAAGCAGATTGTGTTAAGTTTGCGGCTAATTGCTCAATTAATTGATTAGGTAATTCATTCAGTCCAGGAAAGTTCTGTTTTTGTAGTCCTGTGGCTTTAGCTCTAGCCACTGCAAAATTCAAAATGGTAGTATGATTATTTATCGCCTGTTGCAACTGGGCAATATTCTCATATTTTCTTCTAGCGAGAGTTCCCTGAGTAGGAATCAGCAAAGCTGCAACTCCACTAGCCAAATCTTGCTGGTTTAACGCAAAATAACGCCAATCACCGTAAGCATACCGAATTAATTTGTCATCATTATCAGGCAAAACCAAACTGGAATGTAAGCCTAAATCAAGTACGTAAACAGTGACTGGCTCCACTGGGTCAGATGGGGGTATGATAACTGCGGGAGAGGCAATCAAGACAAGAGATATCGAGGCTAGTATTCCCAGAATAAATATAGATATGCGACTTGACAAACTCTGCGTTCCTCTGCGTTACCTTAGCGCCCCTCTGCGTTTAAACAAGATTAAGATCCTAACTATTTCATTGTAATGAAACAAGCGATCGCTTGTTAATTTCCGGCCAATTCACCACATTCCACCAATTATTTAAATACTCAGCCCGACGGTTGCGATATCTCAGGTAATATGCGTGTTCCCAGACATCATTACCCATAATCAGATTATCTTGATTGGCTGTGGTGACGATTTGTAATGTTCAGTTTCTAGCCCCACCATCTTCAAGATTCATAATTTGTTACATGAAAGCGGGTGGCAGAATACTCTCAATAATTTCCGATTGTGAATTTAGAGGACAGAATGTAATTTTTAATGAATATGATTATTATTTGAAAAAAAGATTTAGCGGTAATATATACTACTTACTAAGCATATAAAATCTATGCATTATTCAGGGTAAACAGTAAATTATGCCACATCAATACGTGACTCCCCTCATTTTTGACGACGATGGTAGCCAAGATGGAATGACTGCTCTAGCTTTCATGCTGGCGAATCCTAAGTTTGATATTCAAGCAATCACTATTTCCCAAGGTATTGCTAATCCGCCAAGTTTTGCTAATGATCTAGCTCGAATGCTCTCCAGACTTGATGCCAGCAATATTTCCATTGGTATCGGTAGATCTACCCCATTAGTGGGTAATAATGCCTTTCCAGATTTTATTCGGGATGGCGCTGACACATTCTGGTCACCCTTTGTAAAATTATCGACAGAAATTCCATCTTTTACAACTAGAAATGCAGCAGAATTGATTGTTGAAACCATCAACAAATCACCAGAACCTGTAGCAATTTTAGCCACTGGTAGTTTGACTAACATTGCTGAGGCTCTGCGCCTTGATCCTGGGATTATTGACAAGATCTCTGTACTGCAAGTTATGGGAGGAGCAATTTTTGTTCCTGGCAATCTTCCTGTTCTTCCCGATCCCCCATATTCCACCAACTCAGTGGCCGAGTTTAATATCTGGGTTGATCCGGTCGCAGCACAAGAAGTCTTTGCAGCTGGAGAGCAAGGACTGAAAATACAACTTACTCCCCTAGACGCAACTAATCAAACTGAGTTTAACCGTCAAGATCAGGAAGCATGGTTAGCAACCCCATCATCGAAAAGTAAAATAGCGGCAGAGTTCTTGGATTTTGCCCTCACGGTTATTCAAAGTGATCTTGATCCAAATCCTGTTTGGGACTTGGTTGCAGCTATTAACTTGAGTGAGCCGGACTTCTCCGAAGAGACACCTCTACACATTGAAGTTGACACAACATCATCCCCTGGAGAGACCCAAGGACAAACTAGGGTGATTCCCGACTTAACACCCAATGTCTTAGTATCATTAAATCCCAGCTTTGCTAACATCACCTTCAATGCTAGTCAAGTTTTCTCGGCACTTGACTCTACAGTAGTTAAATTTGGCTCTAATGCTGACGATGAGATTACCCTTGAGACCACTGAGAAGACTGAAATTTTATTCACCGGAGACGGACAAGATACAGTGGATGCTACTCAAAATAAAAGTATTTTTACTGGCAAAGGTGAAGATATAGTCTTGACTGATGGTCACTCCTCCATATTTACAGGAGAGGGAAATGATCAGATTTTTATTGGTCAAAACGGTGGTGCGAAAAATACCAGTGTTGATGCGGGGAAGGGTGATGACGATATCACTACAGTAGAGAGCAGTGGTATTAACTTCCTTTTCGGTTCCGCAGGTAAAGATACCCTCAAGGTAATAGAGGGTTCAAATCAATTACTGTTTGGTGGTTCTGATAACGATACCCTCACTAGTAGAGGCAATAAAAACCGCTTATACGGTGGTTCTGGTGATGACATCCTTTACTCTTATCTTAATGATTCTCTATTTGGTGGGGATGGAGATGATATTTTGTTTGCCGGTGAAGAAGGTGGCAATCGTTTAACAGGTGGTAATGGTGTTGATCGATTCTGGATTGCTAACGCAAGTCTACCTAGTAGTCCAAACTCGATTACGGACTTCACATCCGGCATAGATATAATTTCCATCGGGGGAATAGGTGTTACCCAGTTTGATCAACTGACCCTCACACAACAAGGTAATGATCTATTAGTCCAATTCGAGAATACTCAATTGGCAATTCTGATGGGAGTGACAAATACTCTCACAGCTAATAACTTTGCCTTTTTTGCTTAAACAGAAACTAATACCAATTCAAAAAATGATGGCGACAGATAGATTCCCTAAACCTGGACACAGAAGAGGATTTTGAATCCAAAATCTAAAATCCAAAATGGTATAACCTATTTGGGGCTTGGGGAGATACAGAAGTAATTGACAATGGTGTTGAAGATTTTCTACACCAAACCATCAACTCTCCCACAAACCTTAACCTTACGTCCCTTTCTGTAAGTTAACAAGCGATCGCTTGTTAACTTCCGGCCAATTCACCACATTCCACCAATTCTTTAAATACTCAGCCCGACGGTTGCGATATCTCAGGTAATATGCGTGTTCCCAGACATCATTACCCATAATCGGATATGCACCATCCATAATCGGGTTATCTTGATTAGCTGTGGTGACGATTTGCAGTTCTCCGGCGGGGTTACGCACTAGCCACACCCAACCACTCCCGAAGCGATCGCCTCCAGCTGCGTTAAACTGTTTTTTAAACTCCTCAAAACTGCCAAAAGTTTGGTTAATCTCGGCTGCAATTTCCTCTATTGGTTCTCCACCACCTTCAGGACTCATAATTTGCCAAAAAATTGTGTGGTTAAGATGTCCACCACCGTTATTGCGTACCTTTGTGCGAATATTTTCCGGAACATTATTTAAATCCCGCAGCAAAGCTTCAACACTATTTTTTTGCAAATCTGGCGCTTGTTTGAGAGCATCATTAAGGTTATTCACATAACTAGCATGATGTCCGTCATGATGTAATTTCATCGTTTCCGCATCAATAGCTTTTCCTAGCGCCGCATAATCATAGGGTAATAGTGGTAGCTTGGCTGGACTAGCACTCAGTTCCCCATCAGGAGAAGCTACGGGGGGAAACGTTGCAGCAATGGGAGTTCCTTGAGGAGATTGTGATTCAGCTACGGGTACTGGTTGACAAGAAATTAGCATCATCGCCAGCAGCATTCCTGTAAGTACAAAGGCAATTTTTTCTCGGATAAATTTGGACATAACTATTCACACCACCCTGAATATTTGTATTATAAAAAAGTCAAATCTTGCTGTTATTTAGCCAGATTTTTTTATACCCCTGTTCTGACAATAGACAGGAGAATAGAATTAACAATCGCTAAAGCAATAGAACCAATCAATGCACTCCAAAAGCCCCATCTCAGAGAAAACCCCGGAACTAAATAAGCAGCCAGAGCAAAAATAAGCGCATTCAACACAAAGAAAAATAATCCAAAGCTCAGAATAATCGCGGGTAATGTAACTAAACTGAGAATTGGCAGCAAAATTGCATTCAATACTCCGAAAACAGCCGCAGAAATGGCTGCTTTCCCCAAACTATCAATTTCAATGCCTATCGGTAGTCTAGAAATAATTAAAAAGCTGATTGTAGTCACTAACCAAGTGAGAAGAAGGTTTAACATTAAGGTTTCCTCAAAATACTTAATTGTTCAAAAGTTTATTCTAATTTTGTTTCTTTAAACCCAGATAAAATATTTTTAACCTGATATTTTCAGTAAAATAAAGCTTTTCTTCTGGGCAATTTTAACATAAAAACTTCCATCTTTAAGCCAATATATTAATATATTTCTTTGGGTATACAATTATAAGTTATTAACAAAACTATCGACAGATATACGATAAATTTTATTTTGCTAAATATATAATTAAAACATAATCAATATCTAGCAATAAAATTGATTAACGAAAAAATAATAACTGTATTTTCTATCTTTCAGGGATGACAAACTTGAGCAAAATTATGCTAGATAAAGGTTAAACGTAAACAGATTAATGTCCCTAGTGACTTTTTTTTTAAGGACTTAGCCTGCAAAAAAAAATGGGTTTAATTGGAGAAGTTATTATTCTTAAAATTTAACCTTATTTGCTAGCTAAAGTTCTGGCAAAATTCCAAATCAATCAATTATTAACCGCCGATAAACGCCGATGAAATTTTATGGCTATTCTCAAATCACCAATTAATTTTGTATCAAAAATCAACATATTGTATATAGCTGAGGGTAAAGAAGATGTCTGTTGAGCCAATTCTGCTAAAAAAAATAGCCGAAGATAGAAATTTTTCTCAAGTCACTATTAGTGAAGTGAAACCAGAGCAAATGCAACAAGATGGCTTAGATATTCCGGATATAGCTTTAACTTTATCTCCCGTAGCCTTGCTATTCAGTTGGGTAGTTTTTTTCCTCCTTTTGCAAAAAGTTCGCACTCTTTTAGACAATAAAATGGTTTTTACTGTCAATGGTTCACATAAAGTTCCGTGTAAAAATTGTCGCTTTTATTCAAATAATCATTATCTCAAATGTGCAGTACAACCTTCTATTGTCCTCACTGAAGAAGCGAAGGATTGCCCCGAATATTCACCTAAAAATGGAAAGTTTTCGCCAAATAGCCTCTTTAAATAAGGTATTGATTATTTCCATTTCTATGCTTAATTTTCAGTGAATTAATCGTTAAGTAACCTGATCTAAATCTCGTTGTCTTTGCAACCAGTTAGCCAAATCATGGGCAGTAATGATACCTCTGAGTAAGTCGTTTTGAATTACCAGTACACGGCGGACACCTGAATCTTGCATTTTTTGCAATACTTGAGACATCTGTTCTTCTGGACGGGCAGTAACACGGTTTTCCACAGGAATCATTGTATCTTTGACAGTGCGATATTTCCATTCTTCTCTGGGAATATCCTTGACCTGATTTAAGGTAATAATGCCTACAGGATGACTGTCTTGTGTGACTGGAAACGAATGATAGCGACGACTCAGAAAATATGTATCAACTAGCTCTTGGAGGTTCATCTCAGGACTGACAGTTTCAGGATGAGGAGTCATGATTTCTCGCGCCTTTACCCCTTTTAAACTGGTGCGAAGCAAAAGCTCCTCATAGCTAGTTTCTGCGGCGTTGTACAAGAACCAACCAATGAGAATCAGCCACAGTCCGCCTAAAATCGCGCCAGCAAACATCTCCAAAGCACCGAAGGCAATTAACAAATAAGCTAGCCATTTTCCCCCTGTAGAAGCGATTTTTGTGGCTTTTTTGATATTACCAGTATACTTCCAGATCATCGAACGAAAAACACGACCGCCATCTAAGGGAAAACCTGGGAGCATATTGAAGATAGCCAAAGCCAGATTAATCACAGCCAGGTAAGCAAAAATACCTGTGAAGACTACACTCCAGCCAGCATTTATGCCCACATACCAAATCAAGCCAAAAAAGCCAGCCAGCAGCAAACTCACAAGAGGCCCCACCCCAGCTATTTGGAACTCATCCCCAGGAGTTTCGGCATCCATACGAGTCCGTGAAACTCCACCAAAAATAAAGAGGGTGATACCTTCGACGGGAATTCCTTTAGCTCTGGCTACAAAGGTGTGAGAAAGTTCATGTGCCAGCAGCGAGGCAAAAAATAGTAGTGTTGCCACTATACCCATGCCAAAATAAGTAGCATTACCAAATCCTGGATAGCTGGTGGGGAAGATACCCGCGCTTAAAGTCCACAGGACGAGGAAGAAAATTAAGAACCAAGATAAGTCTACTCGGATTTCAAATCCGAAAATAGAACCTAGACGAAAACCTTGCATAGCTTTAGGCAAGTGTGTAATGGGATGAGGTTAATGAGTGATAAATATCACTGAAAGTATAAATAAATGTAATTACTTCCGCCTCTAGCAAATGATAGAGAGTTTATATGTATCTTTGGGGTTAGCGTCTTGAGTGTTAAGAAAAAAGTTTTATGAATCCCTTGACTCTCTAGTTGACTAGAGACTTTAAAATAGATTCAGGATATCAAAAAATTAATCAAGGAGTAGAAAATATGTCTGCACCCACTAAGAAAACAATAATTCGCTCCACTGTGGCTGGTTTAGCACTTTTGGGGAATAAATGCCCAATCACCTTGAGGCGATGTTTATCTTCTATTGTAATTAGGGAATAGCAGCATTTCATCCTGGTTTCATCTTTGTCTGCCATGCTCAATAGTGGGTTAAACATCACTGCACAGCTTGACTGTCTAGTTAACTAGAGAGTTGATCATATAATCGGAGTTATGTCTTGTGGATGAGAGTTATGCAAATTTTATCTGTGAAAAATAAATTTCTGGCGTTGAGCTTTGTCGTGTTGACATCTTTATCTGGCGGAGTTTTGACGGCTTGTTCTACAACGAGTTCCGAAAATGCCAACAACCCAAATACAACTGTAACCGAAACAAGCGACAGCCAGCAAATGCAGCACGGTGGTATGAATCACTCAATGGATTTAGGGCCAGCCGATGCTAGCTATGATTTACGGTTCATTGATGGGATGATTGTTCACCATCAAGGGGCGGTGGTTATGGCTCAGGAAGCTCAGGAAAAATCACAACGTCCTGAAATTAAGGAGCTAGCAGACGAAATCATTAAAGCCCAAAATCAGGAAATTGCTCAGATGCAGCAGTGGCGTTCAGCTTGGTATCCTAATGCTGGGGATAAAGCAATGGCTCATCATGGCGAAATGGGTAACATGATGGAGATGACTCCTGAGCAAAAGCAAGCCATGATGATGAGCATGGATTTGGGTGCGGCTGATGCTGAGTTTGATTTGCGCTTTATTAATGGGATGATTCCTCACCATGAAGGGGCTTTAGTTATGGCTCAAGATGTTTTGCAGAAGTCTCAGCGTCGGGAAATGAAGAAATTGGCTGAGGAGATTATTCAGGCGCAAGAAACGGAAATTAATCAAATGAAGCAGTGGCGACAAGCTTGGTATCAGAAGTAATTATGAGGAACGAACCGCAAAGTACGCAAAGGTCACAAAGGAAGAAGAAAGAAGAAAGAAGTAAGAAGTAAGAAGTAAGAAGTAAGAAGTAAGAAGTAAGAAGTAAGAAGTAAGAAGTAAGAAGTAAGAAGTAAGTAAGACGTGGTGTAAGGATTTTTGATTGCGATGCCTAATTCTCTGCGTTCCCCAGCATTTTTAGCGGTGCTGAGTCTGTTTTTATTGGCTAATCCTCTAGTAGTAGTTGCTCATCCTGGACATGGTGATGAGTTTCATAGTGGAGGTGATGCTACTCCTTCTGTGACTCCAATTCAAGTTGATGCTCAAACTTCTCAACGGCTAGGTATTAAAGTTGAACCAGTGAAACGCCAGCCATTAGCTGTGAGTATTAAATCCACTGGACAGATAGAAACTTTACCTAGTCAAGAAGCCCAAGTGACTACTCCTATTGCTGGGGCGAAAGTGGTAGAGTTATTGGTTGAACCTGGGACTGTGGTTAAACGTGGTCAACCTGTGGCTGTGGTGTCTAGTCCTGAGTTGGTATCGCTGCGGGTGGAGTCTGAGGAAAAATTGGCACAAGGTCGGGCGGAATTACAACAAGCCCAAGCTGATTTAAAATTGGCTCAACAAAATTATCATCGCTTTCAAGAAATTTCTGCTGCCGAAATCGCCGAAGCCCAAACTCAAATCGCTTTTGCTCAAGAAAAGTACAGCAAAGACCAAGAATTAGCTGATGCGGGAGCTTTACCACAGCGTAATGCTTTAGAGTCCCAAACTCAACTCGCTCAAGCTAAATCACAACTAGCTACAGCTAACAGCAGTCGTGATGTGATTGCGGCTCAAAATCAAGTCCAACGCGCCCAAGCTGCTGTGGAAGTAGCTAAATCACGAGTGAGTCTCAGTAATAATATTTATGAAACTCGGCTGCAACAATTAGGTATTCGTGGTAATGCTAAAGGATTAGTCACAATTACAGCCCCAATTTCCGGTACGGTTGCAAACCGGGAAGTTACCCTTGGTCAATCCTTCCAGGACGCAGGGGACAAACTGATGACCATTGTTAACGATAGTCGGGTATTTGCCACAGCTAATATATATGAAAAAGATTTAGAGCGAGTCAGAAGCGGACAACAGATATTAGTCAGAATTGCTTCTTTACCTGACCGGACATTTACTGGACGTATTACCGTCATTGGGTCTGTAGTCGGAGGTCAAACGCGAGTTATCCCCGTGAAAGCTGAAATTAGTAACCCAGGAGGAATCCTGAAACCAGGGATGTTTGCAGAATTAGAAGTTCTCACTGACGAAACATCTGCACCCATCTTAACCATACCCAGTTCAGCTGTAGTAGAAGCCAATAATATCAAACAAGTATACATAAAAAACGGTAACGCCTATCAACCAGTAGAAGTCACCTTGAGTCAAACCTCCGGCGACATGGTAGAAGTCAAAACAGGCTTATTCGAGGGAGACTTAATAGTAACTCAACGTGCGCCCCAACTGTATGCTCAAACCTTGCGGAGTGGAAATCCAACCACAACACCAGAACAAGAACACACACCCGTGATCACAACATCAAGTTTACCACCGTGGCTGATAGGAATTAGTGGAAGTGCGATCGCCTGTTTAGCCTTCATCACAGGAGCCGTCTGGACACACCACCGCCAATCGAAACCCCACATAGACCAAAAAACTCCTCACCACACCAAATAACCCTCCGCGTACCTTTGCGCTAACCTCCGCGCCCCTTTGCGTTAAAAATCCTCCTCCACCTCCATGCTAAACACAATCCTCAAATGGTCAATAATCCAACGCTGGATAGTAGTCCTCAGCGCCATCATCATCACCTGCTTAGGAGTATATAACATCACCCAGATGCCCCTAGATGTCCTCCCCGACTTCGCCCCACCCCAAGTAGAAATTCAAACAGAAGCCCCAGGACTAGCACCCGAAGAAATAGAAACCCTAATTACCCTACCAATTGAAAGCGCAGTCAACGGTACACCAGGAGTAGAAACCGTCCGTTCCGCCTCAGCCGTAGGAATATCCGTCGTCAAAGTCATCTTCAACTGGAACACAGACGTTTATCAAGCCAGACAACTAATAACAGAAAGGTTACAACAAGCACAACAAAAACTACCAGAAGGTATAGAAAACCCGCAAATTTCCCCCATTACTTCCCCCATCGCCACAGTTTTACAGTACGCCTTCACCTCAGAAACTCTCCCACTCATGGAAGTGCGGCGCTTAGTAGACAGAGATATTACCAATCGGCTGCTAGCTGTACCCGGTGTTTCTCAAGTAATTGCTTATGGTGGTGATGTGCGTCAATATCAGGTTTTAGTAAATCCTGCCAAACTGCAAGCCTTTAACGTCACCCTAGATGAAGTCACAGCCGCCACTAGAGAAGCTAACGTTAACGCTGCGGGGGGTTTTTTGATAAATCCAGACCAAGAGCTAATTATTCGTGGCTTGGGGCGGATTGAGTCTATTGAAGAACTAGGGAAATCAGCTATAACTTCTCGTAATAATACACCTGTGTTACTGCAAGATGTGGCAGATGTCCGCATTGGTGCAGGTTTAAAGCGTGGGGATGGTAGCTTGGATGGTCAGCCAGCCGTTGTAGTTCTCATTAACAAACAACCGCAAAACGATACACCCACAGTTACTAAAGCCATCGAACAGGCGATGTCAGAAGTGAAAGCTGGCTTACCCGCAGATGTCACAGTTACAGAAACCTTTCGCCAAGAAAACTTTATTACAGCTGCTATCCAAAATGTTACCAGTTCCCTCAGAGATGGGATAATTATCGTCTGCATTATCCTGTTAATGTTTTTGATGAACTGGCGCACCGCCATCATTACCTTAAGCGCCATTCCTCTATCAGTATTAATTGGGATGATGATTCTCGGCTGGTTTGGTCAGGGTATTAATACCATGACTCTGGGAGGTTTAGCCGTAGCTATTGGTTCGGTAGTCGATGACTCCATTGTGGACATGGAAAATTGTTATCGGGGACTAAGACAGAACCAAGCAGCCAAAAATCCGGTGCATCCTTTTAAGGTGGTTTATGATACCTCTGTGGCTGTGAGAGTCAGCGTAATTTTTTCTACAGTAATTATCGGCGTTGTCTTTGCACCCATTTTCACCCTCACAGGTGTGGAAGGTCGGATATTTGCGCCGATGGGTGTCGCCTATTTGGTGTCAATTTTTGCTTCAACTTTCGTGGCTATGACTCTATCCCCAGCACTGTGCGCGATTTTACTCGCAAATCGACAACTACCCACAGATGATACTTGGGTAAGTGCTTTAACCCAGCGCCTTTATCGTCCTCTCCTCAGTTTTGCTACGGGTTTTCCCAAAGTTATTTTAGTTGTAGCTACAGCTTCCTTAATTGCCTCTTTGGTAATTTTGCCGACTTTGGGACGGGTATTTTTACCTGAGTTTCAGGAATCATCTTTAGTCAATGCAATGGTGCTTTATCCTGGAAGTTCTCTAGATGCGACAAATCAAGTGGGATTTGCTTTGCAGGATGCACTCAAGGACGACAAACGATTTAAAACTGTGCAGTTAAGGTCTGGACGCGCCCCTGGTGATGCAGATGCTGGGGGGGTGAATTTGGGTCACTTAGATGTGGAATTGAGTGCAGAAGGTTTGCAGAATCGAGAAGCGAGTATTGAGAAGCTACGCGCTGAGTTTGCTAAAATACCCGGAGTTGCGCCCAGTATTGGCGGTTTTATTTCCCATCGCATGGATGAGGTATTATCAGGAGTAAGAAGTGCGATCGCAGTGAAAATATTTGGCCCTGATTTACCAGAATTACGCCGTTTGGGGTCAGAAATTGAGGATGTTATGGGGGATGTTCCGGGACTGGTAGATTTACAACTCGAACCCCAAGTCCCCATTCGACAGGTACAAATTAAATTTAGCAGAGAAGCCGCAGCCCGTTATGGTTTAACTGTAGGTAACTTGAGTCATACTCTAGAAACAGCACTGAATGGGCGAGTTGTTTCTCAAGTGCTGGAAGGACAACAATTATTTGATTTGGTGGTGTGGTTACAGCCGGAATCACGCAATAATTTAGACATTATTCGTAACTTATTAGTAGATACTCCCACAGGTCAAAAAATCCCCCTCGCTCAAGTCGCCAGTATAAACTATGGAACTGGACCGAATACGATTAACCGCGAAAATGTTTCACGTTTGATAGTTGTATCTGCAAATGTTTCTGGTCGAGATTTAGGTTCTGTGGTAGATGAAATTCAAACCAAAATCAGTCAGTCAATACAGTTACCCACAGGTTACTTTATCCAATACGGCGGACAGTTTGAATCAGAACAACGCGCCACCGCAAATCTACTGTTATTTGGGGGCATAGCATTTGTGGCGATCGCAGTTTTAATGTATTTTGCTGTTAAGTCTGTTGCGGCTATGTTAATGATTATGGTTAATTTACCTCTCGCACTGGTGGGGGGTATCTTTTCTATTGCGCTGGGAGGGGGAATTATTTCTGTGGCTTCGTTGGTGGGGTTTATTACTTTGTTTGGGGTGGCTACACGTAACGGTTTGTTATTAGTAGATAATTATAATCACAAGTTGGCGGAGGGAATGCCTTTAAAGGAGGTGATTTTTCAGGGTTCTATGGAGCGTTTAGTGGCGATTTTAATGACGGCTTTAACTTCGGCTTTGGGAATGGTTCCTTTGGTGGTGGGGACGGGTGCTGGTAAGGAAATTTTGCAGCCTTTGGCTGTGGTTGTTTTGGGTGGTTTGTTTACTTCTACGGCTTTAACTTTGTTGGTTTTACCTGCTTTGTATGCTCAATTTGGTAAGTTCTTGATACCGAAGCAAATACAGCCTTCTGTAAATTTGAAAAACGGTAAAGCTGTAGGAGCAATTTAGGAATAGTAAATAAGTATATACTTTACCACTTTCCTTCTTCCTTCTTCCTTCTTCCTTCTTCCTTCGTGTACTTTGCGTCCTTTGCGGTTCGTTCTCATATTAGAACAAAATTTGTATAACTAATGAAAAACAGTAAATCAATAACATCAAACTTGCTTATTTTAGGATGTACAGGACTGCTTTTTGTGGGCGCTTGTAGTAATACTAATCCAGTAGTTAACACAGAAAATCCAGCTACTTCTAGTGCTGAAATTCCGGCTGATTCTGTTGCGCCTGTAACGAAATCAAATCACGAGCATGGCGCAAGTAAAGGTGGTCAAGTTGTGGAAACCGGAAGCTATCATTTAGAGTTCTTAGCTGATAAAGAAGCTGGGGGAAGTCACTTGGATTTATATTTGCTGACTGGTGATACTCACGAAACTGTACCTAATGCTAATGTCACGGCTCAAATTCAAACGCCTGATGGTACGGAAAAAACTCTTCCTTTTACTTATGATGCTGAAGGTAAACACTATATGGCTATGCTCAATGAAGCAGCATCAGGACAATATCAGGTCAGAATTACCGCAGATGTTAAAGGCGAAACGGTTAACGGGCGTTTTAGTTTTAACCGATAATGGTTAGAAGATGCAGTTCCTATGTTTTAGAGGCTGGAGGAATTAATTATGAGCGCTTTAACTTTACAATTACCTAATCATTTACAATTTACTGATGACGAATTTGCCCAGGTTGTTGCTGCTAACAAGGATTTACGTTTGGAATTATCTGCTGAAGGGGAATTAGTTATCATGTCACCAACTGGGGGAGAAACGGGAAACCGTAATTTTGATTTATTAGGTCAAGTATGGTTTTGGAACCGTCAATATAACTTGGGTAAAGCTTTTGATTCTTCCACTGGCTTTAAACTTCCCAATGGTGCAACTCGTTCTCCTGATGCTGCTTGGATAAGGATGGAAAAATGGGATAGTCTCACTCCCCAGCAAAGAAAGAAATTTTTGCCTTTGTGTCCTGATTTTGCTGTGGAATTGGTTTCTGAAACTGATGATGTCGCAGATACTCAAGCCAAGATGCGGGAATATTTAGCTAATGGTTTACAACTTGGTTGGTTAATTAATCCCCATGACCAACAAGTAGAAGTTTATCGTCCTCATCAACCACCAGAAGTTTTACAATCTCCTACCAGTTTATCAGGTGAAGATGTACTTCCCGGTTTTACTTTAAATTTACAACAAATTTTGGCATAAAAGGGTAATGAGGGTATTACTTGTCGAAGATGAACCGGATTTAGGTGCTGCTATTAAACGGACTCTTACTCAACAAAAGTATTTAGTTGATTGGGTAATTGACGGAGATGAAGCATGGGGATATTTAGAAGATAGCTGGACTGAGTATACTTTAGCTATTTTTGATTGGATGTTGCCGAAAATTTCTGGCTTAGAATTGTGTAAAAGATTGCGGAAACATCAGAATTCTCTTCCTATTTTGATGCTGACTGCTAAGGACAGCATGGAGGATAAAGTTACTGGGTTAGATGCAGGGGCTGATGATTATTTGGTTAAGCCTTTTGGAATGGCGGAATTGTTAGCACGGTTACGCGCTTTGCAAAGAAGGTCTCCTCAATTTCAACCTCAAAAGTTAACTGTGGGTAATCTGACTTTAGATTACGGTAATAATGTAGTTTCTAGTCAAGATGCTGTGGGGAATGTCCAGGAAATTACTTTGACTTATAAGGAGTTTCAGTTATTAGAGTATTTTATGAAGCACCCAAATCAAATTCTGACTACTGAACAAATTCGGAATCAGCTTTGGGAGGTGAATGCGGAACCTGTTAGTAATGTGGTGGCGGCTCAAATGCGTTTGTTGCGTCGGAAGTTGGTTAATGGTGGGTGTGAGAATATGATTGAAACTTTACATGGTTTGGGTTATCGGTTTAATTTTAATTAATGTCTCACGCAGAGGCGCAGAGGCGCGGAGAGTTTAGAGTTAGAGAGGATGAATGAGAATAAGCTGTTTCGGCAGACGCGGTTACGTTTGAGTTTGTGGTATGCGCTGGTGATGGCTGTGATTTTTAGCCTGTGCGAGTATGGGGTTTATCGGGTGGTTTCTCATACTCAATGGGTAACTTTAAATCGTGAGTTGGAATCTGTGGCGGGAACTCTACATGATAGTATTGAATTGAAGTTACAGGAACCAGGGAAGTTGTCACCTGTGATGGGGCAACTTTTACCTAATATTTGTGCAGTTGGTGAAGGTTGTATTCAAGTACAGTCAAGTTCTCAGCGTCATGTTTTAAGTGCTATTAATCAAAGTAATTATTATGTGCGTTTTTTTGATAATTCTAAAGGTTTGATTGCTATTGCTGGCGCTTATCCAACGGGTTTATCTTCTGAGTTTAATCAGGAAAGTTGGCAAACTTTGAAGGACAATCAAGGTATTATTTATCAACAAATTTCTTTTGTTCTACACACTCAAGATAATCGCGATTGGGGTTATATTCAAGTTGGGCGAAGTCTTGAAGATTTTAGTACATATCTGGAAACTATAAAATTAACTTTGGCTTTGGGTTTACCAATAGCTTTGGGTTTGGTGGGTTTTGCTAGTTGGTGGTTAGCAGGTTTAGCTATGCAGCCAATTTACCTTTCATACCAACAAGTTCAGCAATTTACAGCCGACGCAGCGCACGAGTTACGCACACCTTTAGCCGCAACACAGGCGACGGTGGAATCTACGCTGTTGATGTCCCAACTCGATGAGGCGGAGGCGCGGGATATTCTCAAAACTATACAACGTCAAAATCAACGACTTACAACTCTAGTAACAGATTTATTATTACTGACTCGTTTAGACCGTCAAGCTGTATCTATACAATATAATTTGTGTTGTTTGAATGATATTATTGGTGACTTAATTGAGGAATTTGCAGCATTAGCGATCGCCTCTAATATAAAATTAAGTTGTCAGGTCGGAATGTCTGCATTTCTAAATGTTATGGGGAATGAAGATCAGCTTTATCGCCTATTTTCTAATTTAATTGTTAATGCTATTCAATATACACCAGCAGGGGGAAAAGTTACAATTGATTTAAGTCGCAATGACCATTATGCTGTAATTCAGGTGCAGGATACAGGTATTGGGATTCCCCATTCAGAGATTCCCAGAATTTTTGATCGCTTTTATCGAGTTCATAGCGATCGCTCTCGTAAAACTGGCGGTTCTGGATTAGGATTAGCGATCGCTCAAGCAATTGCTTATACACACACAGGCAGTATAGATGTACACAGTGAATTAAAAACAGGTAGTAAATTCACTGTAAAACTACCCTTCAAGAATAGCCCCAAAAAAAATTTCCCTCCCTTAATGAAGGCACTTCCAAAAAAACACCCAACCACCTAACGCAAAACCTCTCTCCACCTCATTCCTCAGCGTTCTCTGCGCCTCTGTGGTTCGTTAATAAATTATATTCTCCAAGGTTGCCAAGTTTGCCGTTTCACCTCCACCTCACCAGATTTAACCACAGCATCCCAATGGGTAATTTCACCTTCACGCCAAAACTGCAAATCCACGCGGGAATTACCAATTTCTACGTGCTGAAGTTCAATCTCTGGTAGCCATTTTGGGAGATGTGGGTCAACGTAAAGCAACTGATGGGGCGCATCGGCTTCCAAACCCAGTATTGCTTGGATAAAATGAAAAACTGATGCAGCAGCCCAGCCTTGAGGCACATTGGCTTCAATGTAAGGAACTGGGAAAGCTGCTGGTTCCCGCTTAATTCCCGCAAAAAGTTCTGGTAAACGATAACTAGCAAAATACTTGGCTGCATCAAAAATCCCCTCAGCAATTTGGGCTGCTTCCGCAGTAAAACCATAACGTTTAAATCCCATTGCAATGATGCCATTGTCATGAGGCCAAATTGAACCTAAATGATAAGAATAAGGATTATAAGCGTGGTTTTCGGTACTTAAAGTGCGAATACCCCAACCACTCCACATATCAGGTTGCATCAGCCGCTTAACCACACGGGCTGCACGTTCAGGACTGGCGATACCACTCCACAGACAATGACCTGCATTTGAAGTGAGCGATCGCACTGGTTTCTTCTGTGGATCTAGAGCAAAAACATAACAGTCTAAATCTTCACTCCAGAAATGCTCTTCAAATCTTACTTGCAGTTTAGCAGCTTTAATGCGTAATTCTTGAGCAAAATTTCCTTCCCCCAAAACATCAAACACCTCCGCCATTCGCATCCAAGCATCAAAAACATAGCCTTGTAATTCACATAATGCCTTTGGTGCTTTTACCTGAGTTCCATCTGGATAGACAACTGCATTACCTGAATCTTTCCAACCTTGATTTTCAATTCCCCTTGATGATTGGGTTTGATACTCTTGAAAACCATCGCCGTCTAAATCTCCATAATTATCAATCCATTCCAGACAACGTAATGCTTTATCCCGGTTATTCTGCAATAATGAATCATCTCCCAACCACTTCCAAGTTTCGTGCAAAGTAATTAGAAATAAAGGTGTCGCATCGGCTGTACCGTAGTAAGGAGTATGGGGAACTTTGCCAAAATGCGCTAATTCACCTTGGCGGACTTCATGCAGAATCTTACCCGGTTGAGCGTCGCGCCAATCATCTAATTCAGTCGCTTGTAACTGTCCCAATTTTTGCAGCGCCCCACGAGCAAAACCCGGATGAATAATCATATTTTGCAGACTGATAATTAAGCTGTCGCGCCCAAACAGCGTCACAAATTTGGGGACACCTGCGGCTGGTAGCCAAATATCCGGTTCAAAATCGTAGTCATATAATCGCAGTGAACCTAAATCCTCAACTGACTGGCGATAAAGTCGCACTACATCCTCATTGGCGCAGACAATACCAGTTACCGAGTCCCGCCATTGACAATGCAACCTTTCAATTTCTGTATTGATGGTGGTGGGATTTACCATGTCTTCACAACAGAAATCAACGGCTTCACGCACGTGCTTATTATCAATCAGATTATATTTACAGCAGGTGTGCCAAGTTTGACTCGGTTCTAATGATATCTCAAAGGTAACGCGACCGTTTGCATAGTGGGGTTGAGATGTAAAGTTACAAGGTTTGTAAATCAAACAACGGTAAAATGTGTCGTTTTTATAGCTCGTTTCTAACTGATTTTCTGCTTCTCGCCATCTCGTTTCAATATGTCCCCGACGCACACATTGCTGTGATTCCACTTCAAAAATATCGGCAAAGTCGGAACCGAGGGCAATTTCTAGATTAAACTTGACAGGTTTGGAGCTATTATTTGTAATATCAAGATCCTCATGTATTCCCTGTTCTACTGTCCGGCTAATGATTAAAGATAAATCACCTTGAGCAATTTTGCCTTGTCTAGAAGTGAACTGAGGATTTATCAGATAAACGCGCGCTGCATAATATGTTGTGGTTGCGGAAGTTAGGCGAATCCAAGGGCTACCATCAACGTAGCAAGCATAATGACTTAAAAATCTCGTATCATCTGAAAAAAGTCCTAAATGACTATGGGGGTTAATTTCTCCAGCCAAGTCAGTAGCCATGAAGGTACTACCATGATTAATCATCAGAATTGGTGGGCCGACAGTTACTCGCATAATTGCAAATTTACTCCTTAATTTAGTAGTACCTTCAACGAAGGGGTAGAGGAGAAGAGGAAAGGTAGTTAATTAAGCAATACCTTAGCCAAAATAAGAGCCTTGATAATTTTTGGCAAAAACGGCAAAAACAAGCATACATAAGCGTTTCGAGAAAAAGGTTGTTTAGAATCTAAAACCCTTATCCTACCGTCAATACATTAAAAAACCCTTGTGGGAAACCTTCAAGGAATTTTTAGGACTGATTGTTTTTGCCAAGCCTAGCAAGAAACGGGAGTTCATGGTTGAAGCATTATCATCTCACCCTCGTAATTTGGCTACAGTATTGAAATATTAAGCATTTTATTTTAATTTCTATCTTATCTTTCTACAATTATCGCCATCTTTTTATTACTATCATGAGACAGAAATGTTCTAGAGTTTAATCACCTATAAAATCAGTCTATCAGTCAATACTTGCACCAATATTTAATACCTGAGAAGGATAAGCAGGTTGGAACCTCCGGCGGGTTATTGCGACAGATGCAAGATGTGAGTTAAAATCACAGCCGATTACCTTAACGCCGCAAGAATAACTGAGTGATGTAATATGTGTTGTCAACTCGCCAAACTCCTACACCCGTTTCTGTAAAAACCGGACGGAGAATATTCTCCCGATGTCCGGAGCTTTCCATCCAACCTTCCACCGCGACTTTTACAGGTTGAGGAACATTTGTACTTTTGAAGAGATTTTCACCTACTACCCAGTAGATCATACCACCAGCCCTTACTCTGTCTTGGAGAGTGCTGTCATCATTACCGGTGTGACTGAAAAAGTTGTTTTCTGCCATTTGTCGGCTGTAATTACGAGCAACCTGTGCTAGTTTCTCATTATGCTCTAGAGGGTGGAGGTCTTCATTTTGACGCACCTCATTAATGCGTTGTCGAACTGCAATCTCGATTTGGTTAGTCGTAGCAGATTGAGTGGGTTGTGGCGGTTGTGGTGGCTGACCTGATGGAATTTCGACTCTAGGTAACGGTGGTAAATATTCAACCACCTGTTCACACCCAGTTAAAACCAGCGTCATCGCTGCGCCTACAGCCCATAAAATATGGGATAATTGATTTTTCATACTTAATTTATCAGAATTACTGGTTAATTTGCACAAGTGGAAATCATCTCAAATCATTGGATAAATAGAAAACTTAATTTATTTCACAAATGATTAGGAATTAATCATTAAATGCACATCTATCTTTTGAGATAATTTCCCAAACAACTTGTCTGTTGATATTGCTGATTAAAACAGGACTTACGCACAAATCCTCTCAAACCCTTATTCCTCTGTGTCCTCTGCGTCTGGTGTGGTATGCCTCCGGCACGCTCCGCGAACGTTATTCCGTAATTTTTGCGTAAGTCCTATAAAATACTTTAACTCCGCTATTGTAACTAGTTATAGTAATCCGCTTTGATTTTTGATAGCTTGCGTGGCGTAGCCATACTTACTTGCGTAGGTGGGGAGTGGTCCGTAGGAAACAGCTTTTTGAGTTGTAAGCGCAAAGCGCAGGCTACGCCAACAGAAATCAAATAGGAGTCCTATATAGCGATAAAAAATATTGTGACAATCAATGCGGTTGCACTGGTACAATATTGTTAATATTGGTTGAAAATTGCTTTCAAGTCATTTTTGGATGGTGGCGATCGCCTACTCTTAATAGACAATTATTGGGGTGTAAAAAATTAGATTAATTAACTAGATATAGGAGTAAAGAAAAACATGAAAATCGGGCAATTGTTGGGATTTTTTGCGCTGGTTATTTCACTGTATATTCTTTGGGAAATTCGCCGATTATTGTTACTCTTATTTACAGCCATAGTGCTAGCAACAGCCATTAGCCAACTAGTGCAGAGGTTTCAACGGTCAGGGATGCAGCGAATTTGGGCTGTGTGGCTGAGTCTGCTAATTGTCCTAATTGTGTTAATTGGTTGTTTCGTGTTAATTGTGCCACCTTTTATCGACCAATTTGAGGAATTAGTGCAGTTGTTTCCCACTGGAGTAGCTCAAATTCAGCAGATGATCATTTGGTTAGAAGGTACAATCGTCGGACCATACATCACAAATTTACCAGATATTAACAATTTAATTCAACAACTTCAGCCATTAACTGAGAATCTCCTCAGACAAGCGATCGGGTTTTTCTCCACTGGATTTACTGCGGTCTTAGAATTGTTACTGGTAATAATTCTCACTTTAATGCTGTTAGTGAATCCCCAACCCTATCGTAAAGTTTTTGTACGCTGTTTTCCATCATTTTACCGCCATCGGGTGGAAGAAATTCTCACGTTATGCGGCGAAGGTTTGGGACACTGGACAGTTGGGGCTTTGATTACAATGGTATTTATTGGCTTTTTGAGTCTGTTAGGATTGCTAGTTTTACGAGTACCCTTAGCACTCGCTCATGCTGTACTAGCAGGATTACTCAACTTTATTCCCAATATTGGTCCCACCTTAAGCGTCATTTTACCAATGACCATCGGCTTTCTGGATGCACCTTGGAAAGCGATCGCTGTTCTCATCTTATACCTCATCATTCAAAATATAGAAAGCTACTGGCTAACACCCACAGTCATGGCCAAACAGGTGTCGCTGTTACCAGCCTTTACCCTCACCGCCCAACTCTTCTTCGCAGGCTTTTTTGGTGCTTTGGGATTAATCATGGCGTTACCCTTGGCGGTAGTTGCAAAAACTTGGATAGAAGAACTCGTCTTTAAAGATATCTTAGATAAGTGGAAACAAACATCTTCTTAGCGGTTGTTTTAAAAGTGTCCGGCTGTGATTTTAGGCACTTAATGATCCCCCCTAGCCCCCCTTAAAAAGGTTACGGTGTACACACAAGTCTTATCAAGTTGCTTAACAGCGTTTCGATCCCCCCTAATTTCTTAAAGTCCCCCTTTTTCTACGCCGAAGGCGCATCCCCGAAGGGGTTTAGGGCGATTTAACGGGATCTAAAATCAAAGTCCCCCTTTTCCTACGCCGAAGGCGCATCCCCGAAGGGGTTTAGGGGGATTTAGGGGGATCTAAAACGTTTTGCTACCGACAATAAAACTTTTAAAATATCTGATACACCATCGCATCAAATTAGCCCCCCTTCTTAAGGGGGGTTGGGGGGATCAATTCTTCAATTGTTGCACACACCCCTTCAAAAGAATTTAACACTTCTTGATTAGTAAAACGAATAATTCTTAATCCATATCCTTCTAATATTTGTGTCCTTTCTCGATCATAATTTTGAGCTAAATCTGTACTATGGCTTTCCCCATCTACCTCTATTACCAGGCTTAAATTTGGACAATAAAAGTCAACAATAAAATTATCTATAGGTCTTTGACGATGTACTCGAAATTGAAAAGTTCTTAAGTAATCATACCAGAGCTTTTTTTCTGCTTTTGTCATATTTTTTCTCAGGGTTTTAGCCCTTTCTACCAGTTGTGGATTATAAGGTAAATGGAAATTGCTGATTTTCATAAGTTTGATCCCCCCAACCCCCCTTAGAAAGGCTACGCTGTACACACAAGTGATCTGATCCCCCTAAATCCCCCTAAACCCCTTCGGGGATGCGCCTTCGGCGTAGAAAAAGGGGGACTTTGATTCTAGTTCCCCCCTTCTCAAGGGAGGTTTTTGATTCTAGTTCCCCCCTTCTCAAGGGGGTTTTTGATTCTAGTTCCCCCCTTCTCAAGGGAGGTTTTTGATTCTAGTTCCCCCCTTCTCAAGGGGGGCTAGGGGGGATCGAAACGCTGTTAGGCAACTTGATAAGACTTGTGTGTACACGATAGCTTAGAAGGGGTGGCTTTTTACTTACGTTTAACACTCTCCTCAATTATCCTAATCTCTTCCTCTGTTAACCCATACAATTGATACACTATCTCATCAATTTCTCTTTCTAATTCTGTGGTGTCTGCTGTGGGGTTTTGGCGTTTTATTTCTAGGATTCTATCTACAATTTTAATAACTTGATCTGACTCATCAAATTCTAATTTCATAGGAAGTACAGCTAATTCATTTCTTTGAACATGAAGTGTTGGAAAAGATGTTTCATAATAAAATTTCATCAGAGATGAATTTAAAATACTTACTAATATTTTAAGAGTCTTTGTGCATTTTTGTTGATGAGATATAATCAATACGTCTTTAACATAAAAATTAAGTTCTTCATAAGTCCCCATTAGTCCGTTTCCAGTATCTCTAATAAGAACTTTTGGCTGTTCAAATCTTAATTTATTACCCGGACGTGCCGTTCGCCTATGTGAAGTCATTATTTTAGGAACATACCAGACATATTCACCTTTATAATCAAAAATATATCGTCCAATATTTTCTCCACGAAGTAAAGATTTATGTTCATTACTATCTTTACTAAAAGATAAAAACTTATCATCATCACCTGTTTTGAGTCCGAAGGATATATCAAACAAGTTTCCTAAGTCAATTGAATTTTGCCCAATTTTCTGTTTTAGTTTAACTATTTCATTATTGTATGATAAATCAAAAATTGATTGATAAGTTTTATTTTGGTAATATTGTTGTGGAACATTAGCAAATTGAAGATTTGCCAAATTAACATGAGAATATATTCTAGCGATTTTTATTTTTTTATTTTTTGTATATGTATTAGTGAAACTGAAAATACAAGTTTTTACAATAGCCGATTCAAAGACATCATCTTCAAAATCTATAATTAAATCAACAGATGTATTTTGTAGTAAAAGTATTCGTAATTTTTCAAAGCTATCAAGCCTTAAAAAACCGTTAGATAAAATAAAAGAGCCTATTCCAGTTTTTTTCAGTATGTTTAAAGTTTTTTCAACAAAGCAACTATACAAATCAGCTTTTTTAACAAAGGATGAGTAAAGCCTCCAGAGTTTCTCTTTAAAAACTTTTGATAATTTATGAGGTCTAACATAAGGAGGATTACCAATACAAATATCAAACCCATCTGTTACCCCAAACATCCAATTAGGGTCAAAAAAATCAGAACAGGTATTCAAATCATAAGGATTCCATCTTGCTAAAGTATCAGCAGTAGCAGATTCTAACCCCGTTGACTTCAATAACTGACTAATTTCTTGACGTAAAATGTTATCTTTATCCCGACATTTTTTCTTGGTTTTCGGAGTCCTAGCTTTAAAATGCTGTTGACGAACTTGCTTTAACTCTTCCTCTTTTTGTATCACCTCTGGACTTCTTAAACTTAACTGAGTTTCTAACCCAATTAAAGAATTAGCCGCAACAAACTTAGTCTCAAGGTTCGGTAAAGGTAAAATCCCCCGATTGGGTTGATTATTATTCACCTTTTGTTCAACAATTAAAGAGATAAAAAAGCGTAACTTAGAAATTTGTACCGCTATCGGCTGAATATCTACCCCAAAAATACAATTTTCAATCAAAAATAACTTCCGGGGATAGTCCATCTCATTATTCTCAAATTCATATTCTATTTCTGCTAACCTTTCCTGTAACTTCTCTATTGCTTCATCCCTTGCTTGTTCATAACTAATCTGTTTCGCCACCTGAATATCCTTTAACACAGGTGATATAGCTTTTTCTTTCTGTTGCTGTTTCCATTTAATATTGTTGGGGTCAAGTTTCTCTAAAATAAACACCAACTTCTGTAAAATTCCCATCGGAAACGCACCCGAACCACAAGCAATGTCAATAATTTTCAGGTTATCAATAGCATTAATTAAACAGTCAACTTCATCATCATTAAACTCATGGAAATCATTACTATAAGACAGTAAATGACGTAATTTATCTTCAATCTCAGATCCCCCTAAATCCCCCTTAGAAAGGGGGACTTTTTTTGTATTCTCCCCACTTCTCAAGGAGGGGTTTTCAGTATTCTCCCCACTTCTCAAGGGGACTTTTTCTGTATTCTCCCCCCTTCTTAAGGGGGGTTGGGGGGGATCTAACAAACCATTCTGTAGATAAGCAATTAACGACTCATCTACCATATAATTAACAATTTCTCTAGGAGTATAAAAAGAACCCGTTTGCTTTCTTGCTAAGGTAGTTTTATTCCCCCCATTACCCCCAGTAACTAAAGCCATATTGATATTTAACTCTGTTGTTACCCACCCTACCAAAGCATCATATAAATATTTAGCTGTATCGGCAAAAGCTGTGAAGATGATAACTTTTTTATTTTCCTTACTTTGTTTATTAAGTGTGGGATTTGTAACTTTATCCTCAATAATTGTTTTTAAATCTGCTAATTTAGCATCCCTACAAACATCTACATCCTTCGCTTGAATATATAACTTATGAAGTTGTCTTCTATCCCTGGCTAAATCAAATAACCATCTGTCAATGTCTAAGTGTTCTAATTGATATTTTAGTTCCCTACCTACTTCAAAAGCCGCTTGTAATTCTTCATCATCAAAAGATTCTATTTCACAATCTTCACTTTTGATAATTTCTATTTGATGCTGTCCAAAATTTTTAATTTTTGACTCTATTTTTTTAATCTTGTCAATGGTTCTCTCTAAGGTAATTCTAAAAGAATAAACCGAACTTTCTAATCTTTTGAGAAAATTCACTTTCATCATCCCAATCAAGTAATTTTCTCGATTACTTTGAGTGAAGTTATTTTGGACAACTTCCCCTTCATACAAGTGTTGATATTCTTCTAGAACATAATTAGAGGGGTTAAACAAAGACAATTGATAGTCAGAAATTTGCTCATTAATTTCATCGTAATCTAAGAAGTTATCTTCTAAATCAATATGGGAAAATAAAGAAACTGGTTTCAATCTCTCTGGAAAACCCCCTAATTCTGCAATTGTTTCTTGATAATACTTTTTGATATGTTGACGAGAACGAGCAATTGTTAACCCATCTAATAATGTGAAAAAGCTAGAATTTAAGTTTTCTAATAACTCATTACTATGATGTTGCTTTTTCTTTGCCCAAAGAGTAAATTCTTTTTGGGCAGTGGTTAAAGTTTGTTTGATACTGTCAATACCCAATGTTTGACTAAAAGCACTATCTTTATCTTTAACAATAAAATTAATCTGATTCCTTAAATCTTTTAAGTCTGTGTTCACGGGAGTTGCTGATAGTAATAAAACTCTAGTAGGAATGCCTTTTTTTATAATGTCTTCCATCAAACGTTCGTAGCGACTTTTTTTAATTACATTTCCGTCTTCATCTCGTTTCCCTTTGGTATTATTCCGAAAATTATGAGATTCATCAATCACCACTAAATCATAATTACCCCGATTTAAGGTTTCTAAATTAATATCCCCTGAATATCCCGTATCTCTACTCAAATCTGTATGAGACAAGACTGTATAGTTAAATCTATCTTCAACTAAAATATTTAATTCACTATTATTAGCAGCATGGTAAATTGTCCAATTACTTCTTAATTTTTTAGGACATAATACTAAGACTTTATAATTCAATAATTCAAAATATTTAATAATAGCTAAAGCTTCAAATGTTTTCCCTAACCCCACACTGTCAGCGATAATACAGCCATTATATTCCATGATTTTATTAATCGCACCTTTGACCCCATCCTTCTGAAAATCAAATAATAAGTTCCAAATCTTTGTATCAATTAAGTGTCCTTGTTTAGTGAGTAAATCACTGGCTGCTTGTTGGTCTAAAAATTGTTTGAATAAATGATACAGTGTTTTATAATAAATAAACTCAGGAGCATTATCTTGATAAAGTTGATTGAGATAACTAATTATTTCATCCTTGACATCTTGTACCAGCTTGTGATTATTCCATAACTCTTCAAACCAAAATTTTAAATCTTGTCTATCTCTTTCGCTATCAACGATTAAATTTAACTCAATATTACTATTGACCTTAGCTAATCCTAATCCCTTTAAAGTAAAATTAGAGCTACCTAAAATGGCAGTTTTCACCCCATTATTATCAATGTGGTACATTTTGCCATGAAGTAAGTTACTTTCCTTAATCGAACGAATATTGACTTTTTTCTGTATCCATTCTTGGCATTCCCTAGCTAATTTACTCTGTCTTAAACGACTGCTTAGTTGAATGCCAGTATCTTCAATTTTAAAAGATTTTCGATCAGTATTAGTGCCGATGGATTGAATAAACCGAGGTTCTCCAAATAGAAAATTTAAGCTATCAATAGAGCATAATTCCTGTTTTAAAGCTTCAAAGGCATAAATTGTAAAATAAGCAGAGACGATAGATAATTGAGAGCCTAGTTCAATCTTATCTTTGAGAAAATCTCCCACTGTACCCCGGTTACGGTTGTCTCGAATACCTGACTGAAACACAGAAAGCTGATGATCTGACATAGTGGTTGAGAAAGAATTGCTTTTCTCTTAGTGTTCCCTGATTGAACCTTTAACTTTCAATAAGTTAAGTTGTTGTGTAAACTGATAAGTCACCCCTAATTAAACAGACATGATATCAATACTGTTCGGTTAACGATATTTGTACATTGGAGATCCCCCTAAATCCCCCTTAAGAAGGGGGACTTTGAGGACTTTAGCCCTGCCTTTTCAAGGGGGTTGGGGGAATTCTACGGCACGCTACGCGAACAAAACCTTAACCGAAAAATATTGGACATGATATAACTAATGACTATCCCCATGTTCCCAAACATCTTCGAGCATCGGGGCTAATTCCGTATTTAAGCGACCAGCCTTGACGAACTCTGCATAAGTATCCGCTTCAATAGCCAAAAGTTCCTCCCGAAACTGTTCAGTGATAAAGGTGCGAAGATTAGGATACTCAACCTGTAACTTATCAATTTTCGTTTGCAGATTTTCCATCTCCCCTTTAATCAGCGTCTCCTGATAACGGTAAAACTCCGGGTCAATACCTGGACGGTGGTCTTCTTGGAGATGCTGCAAAACACGTTCTAAAGCGACATGACGGGTAGCTAGTTCTGAATATCGATCACGTAGAGGTGCATCACCCAAAAGATTCAGCTTCTGTAACAAAGGTTTAATCGTCAATCCTTGGACAAGGAGAGTAAATAAAACTACTCCAAACACCGTCGCAATGATTGTTTCTCGCTCTGGTAGTCCTATAGGTACACTCAAAGCTAAGGCGATAGAAACAGAACCCCGTACCCCACCCCACCATAAAACGGTTTGTTCAGGTAAAGGGATTTGATGTTGCGTAATCACAGCACTCAAATTGCTGAGAAGATAAATAGCCACAGCCCGCATCAAAATCATGGCTGCTATTGTTATACCAATGATTTGCAGGTTTTCGCCCAAAACAGCAAAGCGAATTTGGTCACCAATCAACAAAAATACAATTGAGTTGACAAAGAACGCCAAAAAATCCCAAAATTCTGAAACAATCACCCTAGTACGGGGATTCATACCCACGCGAGAACCAAAGTTACCTAAAATTAACCCTGTGGTGACAACTCCAATTACACCCGAACCACCCAATTCTTCAATAACCAGGTAAGTACCGTAAGCCGAAACCAGAGTTAAAGACTGTTCCACCATCGGTAAATCAAAGCGCTGGGTCAGATAAGAAATACTAAAGCCAATTAATCCTCCCACTGCTACGCCAATACCAATAACCATCACCAGCTCGAACAAAATTGGCTGGACACCCAATTCAGCATTTCCCAAAGATAGCGCCACCATAAAACCAAAAGCCACCACCGCCATGCCATCATTAAACAAGCTTTCGCCTTCCATCATGGTGGTGAGACTTTTACCCACGCCCAATTCGCGGAATAAAGCAGTCACAGAAACCGGATCAGTTGCAGATAAACTCGCACCAATCAGCAAAGCTGTGGTTAAAGATATCCCCGCTAGTTGATTTAGACCAAATGCTATGCCTGTAATGGAAATTACTACCCCTAAAACTGCATAGAGGCAAATTGTCACCAAATTGCGCTTTAACTCTGCCCAGCGCAAATTCCAGGCAGCTTCAAACAACAACGGCGGTAAAAAGATGAACAAAATTAATTCTGGGGAAAGGGTGACAAGGCGGACATCAACAAAGGCCAAGCCTAAACCCACAATCACTAGGAGTAATGTATAAGGTATGTGGCGAAACCAACTAAATATCTGCGGTAAAGTCGCCACCCCTAAAGATACTGAAAGTACCAAAAGAAATTGCTTGAGATTAGTGGTGATAATTTCTTCACCAATTGCTGATTCTATGTTCATAAGTAAAATTTGGTATAGTTCTGCCTTGATAAATTTTCTTAATATAGCAAAGTCCCACTCCCTACTCCCCACTCCCTACTCCCCATAATTCTTTTGCATCAACTCCTTAACTTGAGCAACTACGAGGGGGTGTGTATCTTGTTGCAGTTTGGGTAGAAGTTCAACGAGGACGCGGTGTGAGACGACACTGAGATAGGCGATCGCAGCTTCGCGGACAAAGCCTGTAGGATGACGAAGGGCGACTAAAATTTCCTGAATGTTCAATCGAATGCGCCTCTCTTGAGCAAAGTGAAAACAGCAAGCGAAACACCAATCAGAAAGTAAGTGACTCAGTGTCAACATCCGGGTAAGGCGATCGCTCACTGACATTTGTTGATAGTTTCCTAAACCAGCGTCAATTAAATAATGCAGTTTTTCTTGGGGCGATCGCCTATCTAATATATTAGACATCTCCGAAAACTATCAAACCCTTGCAGTTACGATATTTTTGGTGAGCGATCGCTAACTGCAAATATCCTGAGATTCTACGGTAGAATAGGTGTTAGAAATGCGTGTTGTTGGTAATTAGCCAAAAGTAGGATCTCTTTGAGGTAATTTTATTATAAATAATTTCAAGTTTTTATAGTTACAAAATAAATGTGCCAATGCGTAATCTAACGAGTCCACAAATAGTCATAATTATCTGCTCGTATTTAGAGGAATTTAATCTAAATCTTTCTTGAGCTACTCTAAATATCTTCACTAAACGAATTAAATGTTCTACAAATATGCGCTCTGATGCCAGTTCTTTATTTTGTAATTTTTTGTTCAGAACTTAATTCTTTTTTTCTAGGTCTTTTTTTCAGGTTGTTTTAATTGATTTCTCTCCTTGGTAAGCTTTGTCACCGGWAAAATTTTTGTTTCTCTTCAAACCCTATTTTTATTTTCCCGAAATAAATTTATGTCACTTTTTCGTCCTGGCTCACCAGCTACTACATCAACAATATCTCTACCATTAGGCAGAACAATTAATTGACTTTTTCTAGTGTGCATTTTCTTCTTACCTGAGTAATATTTTTCCTGCTGTTGATACTCTGAAGGTCTTTCTATGGGCTGTTCATAGCTATCTACGATTAGTTCAAAGTCTGTTAAAACTTCTTTAACAATTTCATAGTCACTGGAGTTTTTTTTACCTGTTCTACTAAACTTGGTGGTAATAATTCTCCCAATAATGGCAACCAATAGTTAAACGTATCATTTGCAGTTGTTTCACTCACGCCAAATTGAATACCCAATAGTTGAAATGTGGTTAAATGTCGTAAATATGTTAGGGTGAGAATTATTTGCTCCGATGGTGATAATTTTGGTCTGCGACCACCTCCACCCAGAATAATTCTCACTTTTCTATCTTCAAGCAATTCTCGTTTATGATTGTGCAGTTTAATGGCTTTGTCTAAAAGTTCCTGCAACTGTTCATATTTCAGCCCTACTAAACGCTGTGCTTCCTGGGGATTATTTTGGATATAATCGAATATACTGCTCATAATGCTTTACTAAAAATAGCATTTTATACTCTTATACCATAATTTTATTCTTTTTCGGAGATGTCTATTAATTAAAACTTGTAAGTTAAAACCTGAATTTCACTATTTTCGGGAAGATTACTAGAACTAATGGTCATAGTATCAGAATTACCACGCCGTACTGTCATCCCTTCCATCAAATTTAGAAATTCATCCACTGGCGAAATATCACACGCAGTAGCAGCATCAGCAGCTTGTGTACGGTAGTGAGTGGGAATCACTAACCTAGGATTTAACACCCCAATCGCCAGCTTGGCTTCTTGGGCATTATACGCCTTATCACTGCCTCCCACTGGAATTAGCGCCACATCGGGACGACCCATGAGGATTCTTTGCTCAGTCGAAATAGGTGCAGCAGCGCCTCCTAAATGCAGGATATTAATTCCCCCTTGCTGCCACCTCCAAGCAGTATTTATCCCAAATTGCCTACCACCTCTGCGGTCATGGTCTATAGCAATTCCCTGTAACTTAATACCTTGAAACTCATAAGCACCAGGCGCATATACTAGCTTGGGGTTTCCCGGTAGTCCATCTACTGAACCTTCATCTAGTAATTGACTGCTAATCAGGACTAAATCTGCCTCAACCTTTGGTGGACGATAACCAGCTGTACAGCCAACCGCCTGAAAAGGATTAACCAGAATTCTCACCCCACCACCAGTAAATAAAAAGCAAGTATGACCCAACCACTGAACTGATAAACCGCTAGATTGTGCGTCAGCTTTCCGGTGGGAACCCAAATTAGTAACCAATGCTGTGACTAACCCCGCTCCAGCATAGCCCATCAACTGTCGTCGTTTCATTAATTACTCTCTTGACTGTAATTGTTCCAGAAAGTTGCGTAATAACTGCTTTCCTGAAGATGTTAAAACACTCTCTGGATGAAACTGGACACCCTGAATGTGAGGATAGTTCCGGTGTCGCACGCCCATAATGGTGCCATCTTCAACCCAAGCAGTGATTTCTAATTCTTCTGGGCAGGTGTCACGGTCAATGACTAGACTATGATATCTGGTTGCGACCATCGGATTTTCTAATCCCCGGAAAACACCTACCCCAGTGTGAGACACCTGAGAAGTTTTACCATGCATCAAATCTGTAGCCGCAACAATTTTACCACCAAATACTTGACCAATGCTTTGATGCCCTAAACACACACCCAAAATTGGTAAGTTGTTACCTAGCTGTTTAATTACATCTTGAGATATCCCGGCGTTTTCTGGACGACCAGGCCCAGGAGAAATAACTACAAGCTCAGGATTTAATGCTCGAATTTCCTCTACTGATATTTTGTCGTTGCGAAAAACTTTAATATCTGATGCCACAGGGAACTCTGATGCTAGTTCTCCTAAATACTGCACCAAATTATATGTAAAACTATCATAATTATCAATGACTATAATCACAGCCTATAACTCCTGGTTTCTATCACCCATACTATTTATAGTCATTAATTATCGAACATTACCAGGTATATAAACGAATGGCCAGCCTAAAGCCGACATCTACAAAGTTTGTCCAGTTCTCAAATATTATCAGACAGGGTGGGATAACAAGCAAACCTAGAAATTTGACATAATTAAAATCACTAGAGGCGGTAGCAAGAGCATACCCGCAACTAGTACAGCTACCAAGGCGGAAACAAGCACAGCACCAGCAGCACAATCTTTGGCGATTTTTGCCAACTCATGGTAGGTCTGCTTTACGGTTAGGTCTACAAGGGACTCTACTGCTGTATTCAGTAATTCCAATGCCAACACTAAACCACTGGTTATACCAATGATGGCAATTTCTACTGCTTGCAGATGCAAGAAAATGCTTAAGGCGATCGCCAAAGCACATACACTAAGGTGGATGCGAAAGTTGCGTTGAGTGTGAAAACTGTAGCTGATTCCAGCCCAGGCATATTTAAAGCTAATGAATAAATTAGACGCAACTTGCCAGGACAGTTCCCGTTCCTTCGTGACTAGCGTTGGGAGGCAATTTGGTGTTTGTGGAGGGGAAACTTGTGGAGACATAAGCCTAAAAATAGGATAATAGGGTAATTACAGAAGAATTTCACATATTTTCCGATTTTTTATCATGCAATCAATTTTGAGGGAATTTTCTACAGAAGTATTATAAACATTTACCGACATAAAGAATCTTTAATATTCTATGTCAATATCAATACTGATTTTTTTCAGTAATTCTACTTGCTGTTTTAACATTTGCATCAACTGCTCTTCATCTGGATGATCCCAACCCAACAGATGCAGTAACCCGTGAGCGGCTAACCAAGCTAACTCCGTTGGCAAACTATGGCCTTGTTGTTGAGCTTGACGTTCAGCCGTATTTACCGAAATCACAATATCACCTAAATACAAAGGCGCAACTAGCATTTCCGGAATTTGAGGAAAATCTACCTCCAAGGCCGCAAAAGATAGAACGTCTGTCGGTTTATCTTGATGACGATATTGAGCATTCAATGACTGAATTTCCGCGTCATCTGTCAAACGCAGCCCTATTTCATAACTTGGGGCTGGCGGAAGGTCAGAGTGTAGACTTTCCAACCAGCGATGAAACCAATCTGACCAAGTTTCCGCAGTCACTCGAATATCCTTATCCCCAAAATCCATAGCTGCTTTTGGGGACGATTCGTAAAATAAATCCTGCACATCTAGTTCAACTTGCACTAACTCTCAACTCTCCTCAAAGCTGTTGATTTTGGTTTGTTTTGAACCTCCCCACGTCTAAAGCCAGGGGATTCTTGCCCACCTGAAAAAGGCGACAACGGGACATTCAAGTATCCCTCTACTCACTCAAAGAGCTTTTGCTCTCATTCGCGCATACTTTCTGAGTCCTTCATATTTTAAAGATGAACGCTCCATATCCTGCCCTTATTTGCCCTTTAACTATTCCGAATCGAGTCGGATATGTCCGTTGCCGGGATTGCTCCGTACTAGGATATTTCAAGGCGCTGAAGGTTATTCCTACTTGTTTTCTCGCTAATCTATTTTAACACTGTGGCTAAAGCCACGCAATCGTTTGACGGAACTTAAAAGTTCTTACCGCCTTCTCCCCATGCCTAAAGTCAGGGGCTTGCGTCTCGTTTTTCGGTCAGTGAGTTAGGTAAGCAAGACCCACGAAGACAGCTAAAAGCCCGATAGCGGTGAGCGCAAAATGTTTCATGGAAGTGGCTCCCTTACGCACCATGTTTCGCATGGCCAGTTTCACATAGCTAGGTTTGGGTTCAGTTGGCGAGTTACTCATAATAATTTGATCACAAAACTCTCGTATCTATAAATGTAACAGTTTAGATAAGCTTCTATTGCCATTTTGGCTCTTCTGGGGAGAATAAGAAAGGAAGTTAAGCAGCCGGGAGTGCAAAGTAATTTCCCACTTCCCCCTGCTCCCTGCTCCCTGCTCCCTGCTCCCTGCCCCCCTGTTCCTTGGTTCAGACAGGAGTGCTTTCTACCAGCTGGCTTTCTTGCCGCAGATAGGCTTGAATAAACGAATCGAGGTCGCCATCCATGACATCAGATATCGCAGTTGTTTCGACATTTGTACGCAAATCCTTGACCATTTGGTAAGGGTGAAACACATAGTTACGAATTTGGTTTCCCCAAGAAGCTTCCACCATATCACCTCTAATTTCGGCGACTTCTTGGGCCTTTTGCTCTCTGGCAATAACTAGCAGTTTAGCCTTAAGGCGGGCGAGGGCTTTATCTTTATTTTGCAGCTGAGAGCGTTCTTCTGTACAACGCACTGCAATGCCAGTGGGTAGGTGAACAATTCGCACTGCTGTTTCTACTTTGTTGACATTCTGCCCACCTTTACCACCAGCCCTGGATGTAGTAATTTCCAAATCCTTTTCGGGAATTTCCAGTTGCACTGAGTGGTCTAACTGCGGCATAATTTCCACACCAGCAAAACTGGTTTGCCGCTTACCGTTAGCATTAAAGGGTGAAATGCGTACTAAGCGATGTGTGCCTGTTTCCGAGCGTAGATAACCATAAGCGTAGCGACCAGTAATTTCCAGGGTGGCTGATTTAATCCCGGCTTCATCACCCTCTGATTCTTCGGCTAAACTGACTTTGTAGCCGTGGTCTTCTGCCCAACGGGTATACATCCGCATCAGCATAAACGCCCAGTCTTGGGCATCTGTACCACCAGCACCAGCATTAATTGTCAACACTGCCCCTTCAGCATCATAGGGGCCAGAAAGTAACTGTTGTAATTCCCACTGGTCGAGTTCACGATTCAGCTTGGTGACTGTAGATTCTGCCTCTTGCAATAGTGCTTCGTCGGTTTCTAACTCCAATAGCTCAACAACTGCTTTGGTATCTTCCAGATTAGAACGCCACTGCTCATATTGCTGGAGGTGGGCTTTGAGGTCGTTAAGTTCTTGCAGCGTTTGTTGGGCTTGAGTTTGGTCGTTCCAAAGTTCTGGCTGTGCTGCTATTTGTTCTAAATCTTGAATTTTGGCAGTAAGTGCAGGTATGTCAAAGATAGTCCTGGGCTTTACCCAGACGACCGGACAATATTTCGATTTCGCGTTTGAGTTCTAATACTTCCATAGTGCTTTGCTAAAGAAGGTCAATTAACTATTGTAGTATAAAATTGCCATTTTTTTATCTAGCCACAGAAAACCGTGGTTACTGTTTATGAACCACGGTGGACAATTAATTATTAATTTTGATGGTTTTGAGGACGCTTAAGCTGTTTGTCATTTAGCTGGCTTCATGAGGACGGGCAAGATGCCCATCCCACAAGATATTCAGTCAATCTGATCGAGCAAAGTAGATGAGTTTTGGCTTAATCACGACCATTTAGGGCAATTAGTAACCGCAAGATAAATACAAACAGATTGACGTAGGTGAGCAAGTCCTAAGTTGACAATTTCATAGACAAAACTATACTTATATTCACAAAAATCAATATATATTTTAGGAAAAAATCAACTACTTGATATATAATACGGTGATATCAAGTATTGAATTGAGACTATTGCCGACGCGAAAACCAAGCAATGATGGTGGTAGTCTTTTTCAGAAACTTAATTGGAACACAATCGCGTCTGGCTAAGGCGTGAAAGTCTACTGAGGGATAACTGCTCCCATGCTCCCGTTGAAGTAGAAAGTAAAGTCTAGTTTTGTCTAGGTTTTATATAGCAGGTACATCGACAAAGCAGCAGGTAGATATTGGTCATCCCGATAAGTACGGGGCAAGATGTAGAAATCAACCACAGATACCCCAACAAACAGGAAAACCCCTAAACCTGAAATACCGATTTCTAACCAACTGGGGGTGTAAACACCAAACATGGCAAATACAAATTGAGTCAGACAGACAACAACCAAGGCAATTACACCGAGGCTGATTGTTTTTGTCAAAGCCATGCCATCTTTTTCGGAGAGGTTGGAACCAATTTGACGCGCGACGATAAAGGTAACGCCACAACCGAGGGCAGCTAAACCAATGCCTTGAATGCCAACGCCTTGGGTTTGCAAGGCAAGGAATACTAAGCCACTGAGGGTGTATCCAGATAAGAGACTGTAGGTTGCTAGTAGAGGTAGTGCTAAACCCTTGTTACCTTTTTCGGCAACATTTCTGGCAACAAAGAATAGAATTAATTCCACAATCATTGCACCAATGAAGGTGGGAAAGAAAATACCGGGGTTGGTACGGATAACGCCCAAACCGCCGTAGGTTCCCAAGGCGGTTAGCACAAGACCACCACCTACAAAGGGCAGGGCATTGGCAATTACATTTGGGCCAATGAGAGCTTGAGTTTTAGCCTCACGAATTGCGTCACGAAAGTTGCTGGTATTACTCATAAGCCGATTTTTTGATATGGATATCCGGTTTAATTCCATTTTTACCAATTTTTGCAATTAACAGCTAAGTGGACGCTGAAAAATGTTGGGGTTCAGGAGGAATAATCATTGCTGCCCCCCTATCGCCCCCATTTCTGAGTGCCACTTAGTATCAGAATGTGTTTTCCTTGAATATAAATACGGCTATTGAGTCAGGTAGGCATTTCTCAGCATAAATAGCTAGCTTCTGTGGATAAAACTCAACATTTTTTGGTAATAAATTCTTCTTTGAAGAAATAAAATAACTATCAAGAGATAAAAAACCATAAATATGCGTATAAATACTGATGACGCTAGTAGAAGTTTTTGTAATTTCAGTAAAACGACGATGGTTTATTCAGCCTTGACTAAGGAAAATAATGAGAGATTTGAAGGCAATATACTCAACTCCATTTTTTTTTGAGAAACAGGAGTTATAAAAAAGGAATTTTTATATGGCAACTGGTGAATCCTCTATGCGAACTGATGGTATGGAGTTATTGCACTCATACCACCAAAATCCCTCTATTAAACTTCGTAATCAACTCGTACAGTTACATACTGGCTTAGTCAGAAAGATAGCTCATAAATTCAGCCATCAATGTCATGAACCTTATGAAGATTTAGAACAAATCGGTTATTTTGGTTTAATTAGGGCTATTGAACGCTTCGACCCTAGCCAAGGATATGCTTTTAGTTCCTTTGCAGTGCCATACATTCGAGGTGAGATGTTGCACTTTTTGCGCGATCGCAGTAGTCTATTAAAAATCCCCCGTCGTTGGCAAGAACTGTACAACGATGGGCAAAAAGTTCGCAAAGAATTAGCAGTTTCTTTGGGTCGTTCTCCCAGAGATGCGGAAATTGCACAGAAACTGCAAGTCTCTGTACACGAATGGCAAGAAACTAAGTTAGCAGCTCAAAATCGGATGCCTTTGAGTTTAGATGCTACCGCAGCCCATTATGTTGATTGCCAAATCACACTAGGTGAGGCGCTTCCTTGTCCTCGTTCTATTGCTCTTCAGCAGCAAGATGAAGAACGGCAACAACTCCAAGGGGCAATTAATATGTTAGAAGACAAGCCCCGAATGGCAGTGGAAATGGTGTTTTTAAAGGAACTTTCTCGCAAGGATGCGGCGAAAAATATTGGCACCAGTCCGATGACAGTCACGCGATATTTGCAAAAAGGCATTCAGGATCTAATTTGCTATTTACAACCACAAACAGTACCCACAGGGTCTTAGGGAGTGCTGGGGCAAAAGTCAAAAGTCAAAAGTCAAAAGTCAAAAAATGACTAATGACTAATGACTAATGACTAATGACCAATGACTAATGACTAATGACTAATGACTAATGACTAATGACTAACTATCGTGATTTTAAATCAGCGATCGCACCTTTGGTCATAGCAGCAATGGTTTTATCACTGGCTTTGGGCAAATGATAATACTTACCTGCGGCTGTTTGCGATAACTCTTTCGCAAAACCCGTAGACACAAATTTACTCTCAGTATCAATTACCAATAATTGCATTCCCAAGGCTCGAATTCTCGCCGCAATTTCTAACAATTCAGCTTTAATATCTGGTTTTTCGCCTGGTTCTAACGGTTCACCCAAAGAACGCGCCAAGGGAATATTACCCCGTCCATCCGTGATAGCCACAATTACAACTTGTCCAATATCACCACTCATTTGGGCATTTACACCCACACGGACTGCTTGAGTTAAACCATGTGCTAGAGGCGAACCACCGCCACAAGGTAGCCTTTCTAAACGGTTACGGGCTAAGGCTATGGAACGTGTTGGAGGTAATAAAACTTCTGCTTGTTCTCCTCGGAAGGGAATTAACGCCACTTGGTCACGATTTTGATAAGCTTCCGTTAAAAGCTGCATCACAGCACCTTTAGCTGACTGCATTCGGTTAAGAGCCATTGAACCAGAAGCATCCACTACAAATACTACCAAGGCTCCAGCTTTGCGTACCAAGCGCTTAGAACGGATATCGCCTTGCTCCACAATCACCTTTTTATTGGGCTGTCTTTCCCTTCTGGCTTTTTGATAGGGAGCAGCCGCCCTCAGAGTCGCATCTACTGCTATGCGGCGGACTTTGCCTTTGGGTAACATGGGCTTAATGTAGCGTCCCCGGTCATCAGAGAAAATAATGCTGCGATTACCGGATTTGCCTTGTCGCTTCGCCATTTGGGCAAAGTAAAGCACGCTTTCATCCATAATTACCCCTTCAGGGTCAAAAATAAATTCCTCTGGGATGTCGGGGGGTTGTTGTTCGTCTTGTTCGTCTTGTTCGGGTTCTTCCTTTTCTTCTTCGTCGTCGTCTTCTTGTTCTTGCTGGTCTTCTTCGTCTTGGTTTTGAGGTGGTGGTGGTGGGGGTGGTGGTGGTTGGTCTGGTGGTGGAGTCTGGACGATTGTGGAACGTGGTACAATCACGAATTCCACAGCCCGGCGTAAATCTTCGGCGTTGACGGTGGTTCGTCCTTCCAAAGCCGCCGCAGCTTTAGCCACACGCACGGCGAAGAGTTCGGCGCGATGTCCTTGGACTCCACCCCGAATGGCTTCATCGACTAAATAGGTAATTTGTTCTTGGGTGATGGTGACTTCTTTCAACCATTCCCGCGCTAGGATAATTTGGGTTTTGAGCGAGTCTAAGTCTTCTTCGTATTGTTGGAGAAATACTTGGGGAGATTTAGAATAAGCGATCGCCTGCTCTACAGCTGATACTCTTTGATCTAAGCCCAGTACACCGTCAGCAGAAAGAGAAATGGCAATTCTATCGAGTAAATGCTCCCGTAATGCGCCTTCTTCGGGGTTATAAGTGGCTATAAATAAAGATTTGCAAGGATGCTGAAAACTAATGCCTTCCCGTTCAATCTGGTTGCGTCCCTCAGATAATACTGTTAAAAGCTGATTCGAGATTTGGTCATCTAATAAATTCAATTCATCCACATACAGCACGCCTCGGTTAGCTGAAGCGAGTAACCCAGGCTGAAAAATAGTATCACCTTGCTGGACTGATTTTTCTACATCCACAGAACCCAGGAGTCTATCTTCTGTGACTCCTAAAGGAATCTGGATGAAGGGTGCGGGAATAATTTGGGTGGGGACATCTTGAATATCTTTGTCTCCATACTCGGCGAACAGATAATCATCCCAGTCTTCTGGGTGGTTGGGCTCGCAGTTACTGATTGAACCTTGAACAACTTCGATGGGTGGTAGTAAGGCGTGGATAGCACGAGCCATGACTGATTTTGCCGTACCGCGACGACCTGCGATCGCTACTCCTCCTAAACCGGGATCGACTGCTGCTAACAGCAAGGCTATTTTTATGGCTTCTTGTCCGACTACAGCTGTCAAGGGGAAGGCTGTGATTGTGGGGTTAATAGTGGGCGCGGGCATGGTTGGCACAATAGCGAGTCTCGGTTTTTAGCATAGCAATTTTTGGTACATGAAGTTAAGAGTTTTTTTCACGCAGAGGCGCAGAGACGCAGAGGAAAGGAGTTTACATTGTTTTTTGGGTCATTTTTTTCATTCCGTGGAATGTCTCTACAAGGGTTCTGGAAAACGCATATTTAAATTTGGTTGATGTCTAAAAGGCGGCTACCAATTCCGGCTCCGCCTTTTCACATCTGTATTATTGAGGAGTTATTCACGTCAGCTTTGAGTGGGGAATTACCAGTTACTATTTAACTCCTCATGTCATGTTCATGACTAATATCTAATAATGTGGAGGATGTCCCGCAGGACGCTATATCCAGCTAAATCCCAAAGTAAGTAAGCAAGAAAGCCAATCATTGCTAGCCGACCATTCCACAGTTCGGCTTGAGGGTTCCAACCAAACAAAAAGGCGTTGCGGTCTGCACCATTATAAGCTTTAGCAACTGGTGGTAAATCAGTGGAAGGACGAGTTTCTCTAGTTTCCATTTTTTTACTCCAAAATCAAACTAATTTTTCAGTATTTAATCGTTAATAACCAATGAGATGTAGCACGTCCCGCAGAACGCTATATCCAGCTAAATCCCAAAGTAAATAGGCAAGAAAGCCAATCATTGCAAACCGACCATTCCAAAGTTCGGCTTGAGGAGTCCAGCCAAACAGAAATGCATTGCGGTCTCTGCCATTGTATTCCAGTGCAACTGGTGGTAAATCAGTGGAAGGGCGAGTCTCTCGAGTTTCCATGTTTTTTGTCCTAAATCATTTATTGCTTAACTTTAATTTACCTAATCATCAGTAAATTGCTTTCCATCTGTAGGCACAAACTACACACACCTCTTGTGGACGATTATCAGAAACTTATATGTATAGGCATATCCACCTTGAGGGGGTGATGAAAATTCTAATTATAAATAAATGTAAATTTAGGCTGAAGCCAAGATAATATTTTTATAACCTAAGCATAAGAAATAGTTGTTATAAGCAATGCGAAAATATCAACTAAAATCCTAAAAATTATCAGATTTAACTTCATTATTCCCAATCATTTACTCAGTTTTTAACCTGTTAGATAGTCAAACTTCTATCTAGCGCTAGATATGTTTTTCAAACTTTAGATGGATGCCTGAAACGGCTACATTCCACGATTCTGTAAAGTGATGAAGAGTTGGATATTGCCATAGATACACAGAAAAAAATAGATGTTTACTTGCTTGTGATGAAATTCCTCATCCTCCTCAAACTTAAACTTAGAAGAAGGAAATATAATGTTTCAATGTACGGAAAACATACTAGGAGCCTACAAGCCACTATTGGCACAGGTTCCAGTAGTTCCCACGGGGATTACACCAGCGCAAGCATCAGTTCTCAATTCTGGACCGCGCTTTTTTGTCGCTTTAATCTCCGGTGTGATTCTAGCTTTTGCTTTCCAACTAGTATTAACTAACCTCTCCGTCGCAGCTGGTATTTCCTACTTGGGTCGTCCATCTGAATCAGATGCGGTTGTGGGGGAAGTGGGAAGTTTCAGGGGTACGATTCGCAAAATTGGGACAGCACTGGGTTTGTGGACATTAGTTACTGTCACGATCGCTTTATTAATTGCTTGCTTCCTTGCAGTTAAATTAAGTCTACTGGTTTTAGATCCCAGACTGGGCGCAATTCTGGGATTAGTCATCTGGGGTGCATACTTTTTGCTGCTGGTGTGGGTGAGTTCGACTACTGTGGGTTCGTTAGTTGGTTCGGTAGTCAATTCTGCCACTTCCGGTTTTCAGGCGATTATGGGGACTGCTACTGCTGCATTGGGTGCGAAAGCGGTGAATCAGCAGGTAGTCGCAACGGCTGAAGCTGCGGCCTCTGCTGTGCGTCGAGAAATAGGTCATGCTGTTGATCCTGGTAGTATTCGGGAAAATATAGAAGATTACTTAGAACAGCTACGTCCCCCAGAATTAGATTTATCCAAGATTCGCAGGGATTTTGAAAGTTTACTCAAAGACCCACAATTTCAAGCCATTGCTGGGAGTCCAGACCTCCGCCACATTGACCGCCAAAGGGTTATCGATTTAGTCAGCAGTCGCACCGACCTTTCTAAACGAGACGTTAACCGGATAACGGACATACTATATAATGTTTGGCAGCAGGTTGTCAGTCAGCAACAACCAATCAAAGACAATTTAGGTGAGTTAGTTAATTATCTCAAGTCACTGCCACCAGGACAAGCCAAGACAGATGAACTCAACGCCAAATTGGATCGGTTAATTGCAGAAATGCGTACTTCTCAGGAAGGAGTACCAACAGCAGAAAAACCGGGTTTGATGCAACAAACTTTACAACAGGGAATCACGGCGCTGACTGGTATTGTGTTGGGAAGGGCTGATTTGTCTGATATTGATGTGGAGAAAATTTGGCGATCGCTCACCACTGCAAAAGACAAAGCGATCGCACAAGCTGATAAACTAGGTTTACCTATACCATCAGAACCCTATAGTCCCATTCGGGCTGATGTGGAAAACTATCTACTCAATACCTATGCTTGGCAATTGAGTCGTGAGAGAATCGCTGAAGAATTTCGTGATGTTATCTATGACCCAGCCGCAGATCCTGGTATAGTTAAAAGAGAATTAGAGCGACTTTCTGCCAAGGATTTCGCTAATATCCTGCAACAACGGGGACTATTAACCCAAGCACAAATTCAGCGTATTACTGACCAACTAGAAACTGTGCGCCAAGAGGTATTAATCATAGTCAGTGCTGCGGAACAAAGAGAAATAGCACAAGACTTACAACGCCAAGTAGAAAGTTATCTGCTTGTTACTAATAAAGCGGAATTGACTCCAGAAGGAATTGAGCAGAATTTTAAACCATTACTAGAAGATCCAGAAGCAGATTACGAAACTCTCTCGCTGCGGTTAGCACAATTTGACCGCCAGGAAATGCGGGAAATATTGCTAGCACGCAATGATATTTTACCAGAAGAAGTAGACCCGATTCTCAATGAATTAGAAGAACACCGCGATCGCATTTTGATAGAATCTCAAGGATTGGCAGAACAAGCCAAATATCAAGCCGAAACTTTATGGTTGAATGTAGAATCATATCTGCGAAACACAGGAAAAGCTGAGTTAAATCCTGATGCGATTCGCGCCGATTTGCGAAAGCTGCTAGAAGACCCCCAATCGGGAATAATCTCTGGGCGTTCGCGATTAGCTCGCTTTGACCGTGATACTTTGGTACAATTATTGAGTCAACGTCAAGATTTGAGTGAACAGCAAGTTAATCAAATTATTGACGCTGTAGAAAAATCGTGGTATGATATTCGCCATACACCCCAAGCTTTAGCACACAGAGCTAAGGAACAACACGACTCTGTAACCGCTACCATTGCCGATTACTTACGCAATACTGGCAAAGAAGAATTAAATCCTGAAGGCATTCAACGAGATTTTAGCAGATTATTTGAACAACCCAGAGAGGGAGCCGTGGCTCTGCGCCGTCGCTTGTCTCAGGTAGACCGAGATACTTTAGTCAAGTTACTCAGCCAACGGCGAGACTTGAGTGAAGCGCAAGTCAATGAAATTATTGATTCTGTACAAACTTCGATTCGGAATATTGTCCGCGCGCCTCGTCGTTTAGCTACCCGCACACAGCAAAGAGTGGAAACATTCCAAGCTTATTTGTCAGAGTATTTACGGCAAACTGGGAAAGAAGAACTGAACCCAGAAGCTATTAAACGCGACTTACAATTATTATTGCATGATCCGCGCGTGGGAATGGAAAGTTTAGGCGATCGCCTGGCACATTTCGACCGTGACACAGTGATTGCTTTGCTGAAAATTCGGGAAGATATGACCGATGCAGAAGCAGCCATAATTGCCGATAATATCGTCTCGGTGCGTGACCAATTTGTAGAACAGGTGCGGGGGATTGAAAGGCGGATTCAAGATGTCGTAGAAGGGATTTTTGCCCGGATTCGTAATTATCTCAATTCCTTAGAACGCCCTGAACTCAACTATAATGGCATTAAGCGGGATGTTCGCACGTTCTTTGACGATCCACAGGCGGGGTTTGAAGCTTTACGCGATCGCCTGTCACATTTCGACCGCGACACCCTAGTGGCGATTCTCAGTTCCCGTGAGGACATATCTGAAGAAGATGTTAACCGAGTTATTGACCAAATTGAAAGCACACGCAACAAAGTGTTACAACGTGCCGAACGCATACAGCATGAAACGCAACGCCGCCTAGAAGAAGTCAAGCATCAAGCACAACTACAAGCTGAAGAAACGCGCAAAGCTGCCGCTACAGCATCTTGGTGGTTATTTGCCACAGCCTTTGTTTCAGCCGTATTTGCAGCATTAGGAGGAGCGCTCGGTGTGGTTGTAGTGTAGGGAGTAGGGAGTGGGGGGAAAGAGGCAGGGGAGCAGGGAGCAGGGAGCAGGGGGGAGAAAACGGTAATTTCCTAGTGACAAATGACAAATGACCAATGACCAATGACCAATGACTAATGACTAATGACCAATGACAAATGACCAATGACCAATGACCAATGACCAATGACTAATGACAAATGACCAATGACCAATGACCAATGACCAATGACTAATGACTAATGACTCATTCCCCAACTCCTTCTCCCCATTGACTAATGGCAGAAAATATTGATGAGTAGTCATCATTACCAAATGACATTTTTACAGCTGTTTGCACAAGTTGGCGCACAGCTTCAATGCTTCCCAGATCCAAACCCAGTGATTTGGCTTCTGATATGAACAAATCTGTATCTTTGAGCAAGTGTTTTGTGGGGAAATTGGGATTGGTATAATTTCCATCCAACATCCGCCGCATTTTTTTGTCAAAGGTAGGCGCATAAAGTGAACTTTCGCGCAGGATTTGCATAAATAAATCTATGTCGATACCTTGACGCTCAACAAAAGCTAGACTGAGAGCAAAGCTAGTTGTCAGGGAAGCAATGAGTTGATTTAGTGCCAACTTGACCCCAGCCGCAGCACCTACTGAACCTACAAGTACAGGTTCGGAACCGAAATTTTGCAGTAACTTTAAATGGCGTTGATATTGTTCTGGTTTACCGCCTACCATCACAATCAACTTACCAGCTTTTGCTTCGGGAATACTACCTAATACGGGAGCTTCCATATACTCACCACCGCCACCAATTACGGCATCTCTAATTTCTTGGCTTTCTGTAGGAGTTATAGTCCCCATCTGAATCACAGTGCGCCCTTCTAGAGTTCGCCAAGAGGTATCAGAAAGCAAAACATGATAAATTGCTGCGGCGTTAGTCAGCATGAGAATAATGCAATCAGCCGCACGTATTGCTTGGCGGGGATGTGTAGCAATTTCCGCCCCAGCAGCCTGTAATGGAGCTAATTTTTCTGGGGTGCGATTGTAGGCTACTAGCTCGATGTTGGCTGCTAACAACCGTTGAGCCATCGGTAATCCCATGAGTCCAGTTCCCAGAAATGCCACCTTCATTTTTTACGTTCCTTTATTACAGGTGTAGCTAGTCCTATGTTTGATTGTACGCTTAGTGAACAATTATCTTTGTCCAGTGATAACTGTTCACTGTTCACTGATAACTGACTAAAAATCAGCCACCTGCGGCAAATGTCACCATAATGATCACGGATAGTAAGATGCCGGGGCTAAGTAATGTTATCAATAAGAAAAGTTCATGAGCCGTCATAATTAATACTTTCCTGTTGTCTGAATCTGCACAGTAGTCAATGTTATGCTAATCTATATCAGCATCAGATAGCATTGTTAAAGACTGTTTTAACTTTTCTCAAGTTTAACCTGGTACTGTTAGTCCTTTGAGCGGTTGAGTTATTTCTGTCTGCTGGAGTCCTTTGCTTTGAATTAATACTCCAAAGTTACCTAATTCTGTAGGATCTATCAGTTGGTGTAATGCTTCTCGTCGTTGTAGAAGTTGTGAGAGGGGTAATTCTTGGTGAGAAATGGCTGAAAGACGCTCGCCTAAACCTAAAGCCATTAAAAATAAACCTTGCTGGATAAAGCCGATTTTTTCTAACTTGAAGCGATCGCCCCAGCGTTCCAAAGCTGTAAAATCAACATGGGCGGTAATATCTTGCATCCCGACGTTGATATAAGGGTTATCGTGGTGGCGATGGTTGTAGTAGCATTGTAAACTTCCTTGCGATCGCCTGGGGTTATAATAACGATCAGCCGGGTAGCCATAATCAATAGTTAACACATACCCCCGATGCAAGCGGTCGGCTACAATACTCAACCACTCACCAGCAGCCAAATTAATTTCACTGCGATAGCCATCTTCATAACCACGAGCAGTTAAATCAATTTCCACTAAATCCAGATATTTTTGCAATTCCGGTGTAGAAAGTTCTCCCGTAACTTCCAAAAATAACGGCTCAGAATCATCTTTCCCGGTTGTGACATAAACTTCGTGCATTTTCCCATCTGTTAAAATAAACTGATGTACAGGCAAAGCATCCACCAATTCATTAGAAAAAAAGCAGCCTGTAATCGAGTCAGTGGGTATATCTTCTAAACTGCACCAACGCACAGAAAAATCTTGCAAACGTTGCTGTTGTTCTTGCTGAAATCCTGGCGACTTTTCCACAATCACATAATCCAGCGCCGCAAAAAAATCTGGATAATGTAGCCCAGAGTAATTGAGGATATGCATAGCCAGCAGTCCTTGACCGGCTCCCATTTCCACCAAAGAAAATGGTACAGGACGCGCTAAAATATCCCACATCTGCCAAAATTGTTCCGCCAATAACTCGCCAAAATCAGCACCGAGATGAGGCGAAGTAAAAAAATCACTACCCTGAAATCCAATTTTCACAGCATGGCTAGAATAGTAACCGTGTTCAGGGTGATATAAAGCCAGATCCATAAATTCAGCGAAAGTAATTCGCCTTTGAGGACTGGTAGAAATATGATAGGCGATCGCGTTACACAATGCTGGATTGGAAGTCATGCAAAAACTATAAAAATGTAGTCGGGGTTAGCGACAGCGTAACCCACCATCATCCTAAAACACCCGCCCTTGAGTCCCATTAAATTCCCCCCTCTCCTTGGTAAGGAGAGGGGCTGGGGGGTGAGGTTCTTTTTAATAAATGATGAGAATCTTTTTTAACGCAAAGGGGCGCAAAGGTTTACGCAAAGGTACGCGGAGGTTTAAATTGAGATTGCTGTAACTGTTAAGTTGATACTCACGGCGGAAGCGTTTAGATGTTACAGTTTACAAGTATCCATGCGAGAAAAGAGAATACCTCTAGTCAAACCCCAACGAAAACCTCCTGCTGACCTATCAGATGGAAGATGTCCTGGTGGCGCTATTTTATCAAAAGTAAGCTCACTATAGCTTTTCCATTTTCTTTCTTTCCTCCATCCTATTTTTTCTCCAAAAGCTTCTGCAATGTTTCTGTTGAACTCTCTGGTTCCCCCCAAACTTTGATAAATGGGTTTTTGCACAGAAAAACCAAACCGGCTATTGCTATGTTTTACCCACAACTTGTCAATAGTCTGAAGGTCTTTACATGGGAAATTTTCAACACTTGTCATAAATAGCAAACCTTCTTTTTCCTGTTTCGCGACTACTAACATAACTCTCACTGTTTCGTCATTTGCTTGTTTCCACCTCCCCTCAGTAAGTAAATCTCTTAGTTTTGTATAGTCCATACCCACAGATGATATTAGTCCCCCATCTTCTATTGGTCTAGGTTCTGGTTTTGTAGTAGCTTCTGATATTGGAGTAGGTTCTGGTTTTGCAGTAGCTTCTGGTCTTAGCGTTGGACTAAATATACTTTGTCCCACCACAGCTAAAACAAATCCTCCCACGACTAACCCCGCAAGTTTCATAAAACCCGGTCGGGAAAATTGAGGTTTTACTGCTGTTTGTGATTTGAGTGGAGGTCGATAATGTACTGTAGGGGATATTTTGAGAGGATTTAAATCTGTTAAAACTTCTTCAGCAGACTGATAACGTTGTTGAGCATCTTTTTGTAATAACTTATCTAAAATTTGCCCCAATTCTGGACTAATTGGTTGCTGTAAATGGTTACGCCATTCTTTCACCCATCCATAACCATCTTCCTGCCAAAGTTGCCAAGGGTGGACTTTTGTTAACAAATGAAAACAAGTTGCACCAATACTATATAAATCACTGGCGGGATAAACTTTCGCATCTTGCATTTGTTCTAAGGGAGAATAGCCAAAAGTCCCGATGGTTGTTCCTGTTTTCACTGTTCCCTGTAGTTGCTTAGATGCCCCAAAATCAATTAATATTAATTTGCGATCATTCCGACGACGCATGATATTCTCTGGTTTAATATCCCGGTGAATAATGTTCTGGCTATGAACGACTTTCAGAACTGATAATAAATCTTGTAATAAGGCGCGTATTTTTAATTCTGGAAATATTCCCTGCTGTTCTAATTCCTTTAATAAATTCTCCCCATCAATAAATTGTTGTACCAAATACAGCCGATTATTTTCGTTAAAATACGCTAACAAAGCCGGAATTTGGGGATGTTCTCCGAGTTGTTGTAATTGCTGCGCTTCTTGTAAAAATAATTCTGTAGCTTTTTGTAACCCTGCTGTTCCTTGGGTTTGGGGTGCAAATTGCTTAATTACGCACTTTTCGTTTAATTTGTCAATATCTGATGCTAAATAAGTTTTGGCAAATCCTCCACCACCCAATGATTTTATTGGTCGATAGCGGTTTCTCAACGTGATTAAGGGAACTCCGCAACTGGGGCAAAATTTCGTATTTTCGGGAACTTGCGGGTTATCACACTCTGGGTTAAGACAACATATCTGGTTCATGGGTGGGTGGCGATAGATACATTTATTATTAAATATCTATCAGTATATAGGAAATTCCCCTTAAAGAGGGTGTGTGTTCTCTGTTCGTAACTTATTTATTTAGGACTGCTATATCTATAGTAATAAGTTTATTTCATCCAGAAGAGAGATATTTAGTAATTAAAATAAATCAATATTTAGTATCAAGCGATCGCTCTATCTATTGTGATATGAATATGACAAATTTAATAAGTATACTTATTCATTACTTGTTACAATCAAAAAACAAAGGTATTTTCAATTTTTTTCAATTAATCATCTCGCAAAATTAGCAGAAAAATCCTGGTTTATGCATTTTATACCTACTGTATTAAGCAAATTACAGGCGAACACTCAGGTATATTTCCGAGATAATTAAAAGCTCCTTTAGCGGCAATATGCCTTATTTAGTTACTATGGTAACTTTGAGAAAAATTCGGCGGTTATTAACAGAAATTTTTTCTGATTGGCAACTGAATGAAGTCCCTCTGTTAGCTTCATCACTAGCTTATTACTCAGTATTTTCCCTAGCGCCACTTTTGGTACTATTGATTATGATTGTAGGCACAATTTTTGGGGAATCTGTGGTTCAAGAAGAGGTGATTTCTCAGTTGAGTAAACTGTTTGGTGAGGAGGGGGCGAAATTAATTTCTACAGCTATTGTTAATCTGAGAGTCGATTCTAGAGAACAAACTTTTCAAATTGTCTTCAATCTTGGTTTTTTACTATTTGGTGCTACTGGAGTATTCACCCAAATTCAAGCCGCACTCAATAGAATTTGGAAAGTCAAGCCAGTCCCAAGACACCACGTTTTAAATCTATTGCATAAACGTGTATTGTGTTTTTTAATGGTATTGGTAATTGCTGTTGTTTTAATATTATTTTTTGTAAGTAACGCAATTTTGGCAAGATTAGTGATTTTTTTAAATGAATTAGTTCCCGGTTCAGGTTATCTATGGCAATTTATGAGCTTATTGATTACTTTTGGCGGGACAACATTAATGTTTACTATGATGTATAGTATACTACCAGATGCCGAGATTGCTTGGCGTGATACTATCGTTGGTGCGTTAATCACCTCTGTGCTGTTTTTGGTAGGACAGTATTTATTTGGACAGTTCCTCAGTCGCACTAATTTTGGTTCTGCTTATGGCGTGGCTGGCTCGTTTGTGATTGTGATCACTTGGATTTTTTTCGCGGCTCATATTCTGTTTTTAGGGGCAGAATTCACTAAAGTTTACGCCAAACAGCGCGGCGCGGCAATTTTTCCCTCTGAATATGCTGTACACCTCCCGGCTGAACAACAGCAGCACCAGTTATTTCAACCGAAAAAACGTCATCCTAGGTAGATAAAATTATGTTTAATTAATTAAGAAAATTCTTGTCAGAAGGTATTGATAATTACTACACACTAAAATCTTATAAAATTTCTCTAAATTATGAATGATTCAAGCATCAAAATGTTTTGGGAAAAGCTGAATAATACCAAGCTGATTCGCTATGTATTACTGTTAGCTCTTGGTTGGGCAATTGTGCAAGTTTTGGCTTATTTTTCCACAGTGATTGTTATTTTTATCTTTGCTGGAATTCTGGCATTTTTGCTGAGTTATCCAGTCAAGTGGTCTGAACGTTTTTTACCACATGGTATTGCAGTTATTGTGGTTTTTTTAGTGAGTCTGCTGGTTTTGGTAGGATTGATAGTAACTCTAGGTTTTGCTATATTATCTCAATTTCAACAGTTACTTGAACAAGCCCCTCAATTTGTTGAATATGTGATTTCCCTATTAAATACATTACAAAATATCCTAATTAAATTCAATTTTAAAGTGGATTTCCAACTAATTGAGGAGGCCTTACGCAATCAAATTTTAGCAGGAATTGGCACGGGATGGGCAACATTTCAAGGTTTATTAATTAATTTAGTAGATTTAATTTTGATTGCAGTTGTAGCTTTTTTTATGTTGTTAGATGGCAAAAGGGTTTGGGATTTTCTTATGAAATTTTTTCCTAGAAATGTTCGTAATCAGGTGACTTTAGCCATCCAGCAGAACTTTTTAGGCTTCTTTTGGGGTCGTTTATTATTATCTTTATTTTTCGGTGGTTCTATATTTGTTGTATTTATTTTTATTCAATTACCTTATGCCTTATTTTTAGCGGCGATCGCCGGAGTATTTGATTTGATTCCTGGCATTGGCGCTACAATTGGAATTACCCTAGTTGCTCTCATTGCTCTACCTCAAGGTATTTGGGTAAGTGTGCAAGTTTTAATCGGTAGTGTAATCCTTCAGCAAGTGGAAGAAAATTTACTTATGCCGCGCATTATGCAAGGCTCAATAAATATGAATCCAGTCTTCATGTTCTTTGCTTTATTAATAGGGGCAAAAGTAGCAGGTTTAGTAGGGGTATTTTTATCAATTCCTATAGCGGGAGTATTAATTAGTATGTTTAAAATTGAAGAAATGCAGGGGGGAAATCCAGGTAGAACAAACTAACACCACAAAATTCCGACACCTGTCACAATAGTTATTACAATTGCTGTGAGTTATATTTACCAGTGAACGCCCCTACCAAAAATTCAGAACAAACCCAGTCACGCAAAGCAGATTGGGCTATGGTGGAAAGTGAACGGGCGGAAAATGCCTTGCAAAGGCGCTTAGGGAGGACATTTGCTGATTGGGGTTTACCTACGGCAGAGTGTATCACAAGTATTCGGGCGATCGCACCTGATGTACCCTTAATTGCTTCGGGGGGTTTACGTCATGGACTAGATGTCGCCAAGGCGATCGCTCTAGGAGCAGATATTGGTGGTTTAGCGATGCCTTTTTTACAAGCCGCAGTGGAATCGGAAGCCGCATTGTATGATTTAGTTCAGGTGTTAATTGCCGAAATTACGACAGTATTATTTTGTACTGGCAACACGACATCAAATAACTTGCAGAACTCAAGAACTTTACGTAAAAATATGATTAACTAAATAACTGAAATGCGTAATTTTTTTAAACAAACTTTTGCCAGTTTAATAGGTACTGTACTGGGACTGATGATCTTCTTCGGTATCAGCACAACAGGAATAATATTCCTGTTATTTGCAGTTACCACCTCCAGAGATACTACTCCCCAAGTCAAAGATCAGTCAATCGTGGTTTTTGACTTGTCAATGAATATTACCGATACCCCCCCCGGTTCTAGCGAATTGCTACAACAAGCATTATCAGGAGCAGAAGCCCCAAGGATGACACTGCGTAGCGTTCTCGATACCTTGGAAAAGGCCAGGCTTGATCCGCGAATTGTCGGTATATATTTAGACGCAACAGGAACAAGTGCATCTGGTAACATGGGCTTTGCTTCTCTGACAGAAATTCGCCAGGCGCTGAAGAAGTTCCGCGAATCTGGGAAAAAGGTTGTCGCCTATGGCGTGGGCTTGAGTGAAAAGGATTATTATCTGAGTTCGGTGGCGGATACAATCACCCTTAATCCCATAGGCTTGATGGAAGTCAATGGTTTAACTAGCCAACCGACGTTTCTAGCTGGGGCTTTAGACAAGTTCGGAATTGGTGTTCAAGTCGTGCGGGTGGGCAAATTTAAAGGAGCCGTCGAACCATTTATCCTCCAAGAGTTGAGTCCAGAAAACCGCCAACAAATCCAAAAATTATTGGACGATGTTTGGGGAGATTGGCGAACTACAGTCAGTTCTAGTCGCAAAATGACTCCTCAACAGTTGCAAGCGATCGCCGATACTCAGGCTTTACTGACAGCCACTGAAGCCAAAGAGCGTGGTTTGGTGGATCAGGTAGGATACCTGGATGAGGTAGTTAACGACCTCAAGAAGTTAACAGCCAGCGACGAAACAGATCGCACCTTTGAGCAAATTAATCTGAGAAACTACGCTCAAGTTCCCGGAAAATCACTAGGTGTAGAACGCAACTCTCAAAATAAAATTGCTGTGGTTTATGCTGAGGGTGAAATTGTCGATGGTAGAGGTGAAGATCAGCAAATAGGAGGCGATCGCTTTGCCAGAATCTTGAATCAACTACGTCACGATAATGATGTCAAAGCAGTTGTCTTGCGAATTAATAGCCCCGGAGGTAGCGCTACCGCATCCGAGATCATGCAGCGAGAAGTACAATTGACTCGCGAGGTCAAACCTGTTGTGGTATCAATGGGTGATATCGCCGCCTCTGGTGGTTATTGGATTGCTACCGATTCCAACCGCATTTTTGCGGAACCAACTACCATTACAGGCTCCATAGGCGTGTTTGGTGTGCTTTTGAATGGGCAAAAACTGGCGAATGATAATGGTATCACCTGGGATACTGTCAAAACTGCACGTTATGCCGATAGTCAAACCCCGACGCGCCCAAAATCACCCCAGGAGTTAGAAATTTATCAACGCAGTGTTAACCGCATTTATAATCTGTTCCTCGATAGAGTTGTTCAAGGTCGGAATTTACCAGCCCCAAAAGTGGCAGAAATTGCCCAAGGACGAGTTTGGTCAGGAATATCCGCTAAACAAATCGGTTTGGTGGATGAAATAGGTGGTCTGAATGCTGCTATTGAATATGCTGCCAAGGAAGCTAAACTGGACAACGATTGGGAATTACAAGAATATCCCAGAGTCAGTACTTTGGAAGAACGCTTTTTTGGGCGGGCGATTCAAGAAATCACCACTATGTTAGGAATGGCCGGGGTGTCAGTTCAACCATCTCATCCCTTGATGGCGGAATTACAAAAACTCCAACAGGAAATGGTCATTCTTCAAAAGATGAATGATCCTCACGGGATTTACACTCGTTTACCCTTCAATTTTCACATTGAGTAGGTTTTTCTATGGGGGGTCAATTTGGTGCAATGATGCAAGTTGCTATCCAAAATGATCACCCTGTAACCTTTTTGCTGGAGAAACAAGCTTTGTAGCAGCATATTTTCCCCAGAGCGCGATCGCAAGAGCGCAATAATTAAATTTTTATAAAGATTTGTCAGAAGTATGTTTATTTCTAGATGTTTGCGATAGTCTATATAAGGGTTAAATATGCGTAATCATTTTTTTGCACCATTACGCTAAAATCATCAAAACCCATCGGTTCTATGGTCTTTTAACAATCACACAAATTCTGGTGACTATAAAACCAAAAAATTTCCAGGTCGTCCCCAGCAGATTTTTCATGTAACTTTTCGGATGGCTAGCTTGTCCGTATAGCATCTAAGATGATGGCTGGGCAGAATTTAAGTTATGTAGTGGTGATTACCGTACAAAACCGAATTTTCTCACCAAGTAGCAGAGTTTGTTATGGTATAGTAGAATAGTTAAGACTAGCTTTGCCAATTACAATACTCCACGCATCGATGACAATTGCAAAACGGAAAGCAGTTTTGATCAAGTATTTACCAAACAAAATCAGAATTGAATCGAGGCTATGACTCAGCAAGTGATTCACCCAATGGTGAAATTGCAGCGTAACGTGCAATCACTCATTGAATCCAATATTATCAAACCAACTGATAGCATTTGGAAAATTGCATTACTCTACGGCAACGACTGGCAGCACTGGAAACAGGAACTGCAAGACTTTGGCTTCAGTATGCAAGATCCAATTGGCGATTTGCTCTCAGTAGAAGCTTGGGACGAAGAGTAGGGTATAAAGCACTGGGAGTAGGTATTTCTCATACTCACTACTCCCCAGAAGAGGCAGGGGCGCACCGGAGCACCGGAGCAAGGGGGAGTGAGAAATTACTTTAAACTTCCGGTTACTTAAAAACCGTTCCTCTTCTCCCCTGCACCCTGCCCCCTGCACCCGTTCCTCTTCTCCCCACTCCCCACTCCCTATACTGGGCAAGCAGCTAATGCTACAGCCAGTTCTTTAGCACTTTGGTAGCGATCGCGTGGCAAATGCTGCGTAACGCGTTCAATAATTTCTCTGAGTTGAGGAGTAATTGTGGGAATATTGGCTACGTCAAACCCGGAATTTTGTTTCCGGTAACGATAAAAGTTGAAAGGATTTTCGCCGGTGAGGAGAAAAATTAAAGTCGGACCAATGGCATATAAATCGGATTGCGTTAAGGGTTGTCCCCGCTCTTGTTCGGGCGCACAGTAACCTTCTGCACCAATACGAGTGCCTGGTGTGGTGCCAATCTCCTTCACAGCCCCAAAATCTAACACTACTATCTGATTACCGGAATTTCGCACCATCAGGTTAGCGGGTTTGATGTCACGGTGTATTAGTGGTGGATTTTGTCCATGGAGATATTCTAATATGTCGCAGGTTTGAATCATCCAAGCGATCGCCTGGCTGGGTGGCACTGGACCTGTAGCATAAATTCTTTTTTCTAAATCCTCACCATGAACTAATTCCATCGCCAAGTATTTTTTGCCCCCAACTACAAAAAAGTCGTAATACTTGGGAATCCCCGAATGGTTAAGGGATTTGAGAGTATGCGCCTCCCGTTCAAATAATTCTTGGGCTTTGGCAATTTTAGCCATGTCAGCATTCATTTGTTTTAAAACCAACAATTGTGGTTTTCCTGGCATTCGACCTGCTGCATCCCAAGCCAGAAAAGTAGTACCCATACCTCCCTGTCCTAGAGTTCGCAACACCTGATATTGCCGAATTTTCTGTTGAGTTGAGATGGGTTGACCGCAATGAATACAAAAGAGATTATTCGGCGAATTACCTTCGTGCTTACAAGTGTAGGCTAAATTTGCCGGCGTATTTTCTTCAGCATTGACAGCTTCAGGCGATCGCACCACAGTATCTGGGATATCCTGAAATTGTAATTGTAATATTGGCCCTCCCTGTGCCAATTGCAGCAGCCCACTATCCGGCAAATCGCACTGAAGCACCAGCATACCCTCCAAAAAAGTGCCATTAGTGCCTTTACTAATTACCTGCCAACAACAGACATTTTTATTTTTAGCAGAATTAACTTGTCTGAGTTCCAAATGGTGCCGCGAAACCAAACTATCAGATAAAACCACATCATTATCCACCGCTCGACCAATGCGAATTACAGAGGAATTTTCAAAGCACCACTGTTGCAGTGGCGTTTTTTTTTGCGGCTCTAACAGTGTCAGAATAAGCACAATACAACCTACATAAGCTTAAAAAGTTAGATATTGGGATGAGGAATGGGGAAATAACTCACTACTTCCCACGCTCTCTATATTTTTAACCATCCAGATTGGGGCGCAATTTGGCCCGGATAAGTATAGCAGTAATATTGTCATGCCCATTGTATTGATTTGCTAAATTAATTAAGCCTGTGACTCCCTTTTCCAAATTAACCCCAGAACTCAGCAAGGGAATGAGGTAAGCCTGTCCATAAATTTCTAGGACATCATTATCTGATAAACCATCTGATACCAGAATGAAGAGGCTATCTTCAGTAATCTGGAAAAATTCTACATCGGGATTAATTGAATGTTGATCACGAGGCCCCAAGGCTTGAGTCAGCTGGTAGGCATCCGGACGGGCATAGGCTATACTAGCTTCCACTCCTCTAGAAATTTCTCGTTGACCTACTTCGTGATCAACGGTGATTTGTTCCAAGCCCCGCTTACGTGTCACGCGGTAAAGGCGACTATCTCCCACATGGGCTACTGCGGCTTGAGTACCTTTAATTAAAAGCATCACCAAGGTAGTACCCATGCGCTTGATGCCAGAACGGGCTTCTTCTTGATTTACCTCATAAATTGCTTGATTAGCTAAATATACCGCCTCACGGATCATATTTTCCGTAGGTATTTGGTTAGTAATCCAATGTTGATCAAAGTATTGTCTGAGAGTATTAACTGCTAACTCACTGGCTACCTCACCCCCTGCGTGTCCACCCATACCATCACAGAGGATATACAAACCACGGGCTTCTAGAACTCGGTTTTGCGGAAATTCCAGCTTGTTAATTTTGGTTGAAATCCCAAAGCAGTCCTCATTATAATTACGTTGACGACCTACATCAGTGCGCCCTGCATCGTCTAAACTACTCAATTGCATTGGCAGCACAACAGTGGGCAAATCATCAGCTTTCTCAGAGAAATCTTTTAAATCATCTGATTGCAAAATAGTCGGTGCGGCAGTATCATCGTCATCATCTTCTTCTATTGGATCAGACTTTGTGGTGTCGGGTGTTTCTAGTTCAGCCGCGATTTCCTTTAAACGCGATCGCAACATCTCAACTGTTTGAATTTTACCCCTTGCCAAATCTTCCAAAATATGTATTACAGAACCAAATTGAGTTCGTTGGGACTGTCTAAATAGTGCTTGCCAAACTTGCCCCAAAGCTTGAATAGTTAAAGGTTCCTCTGGAATTGTAAATGTTTCTCCTTCTGACTCTTGACATGATCCCATCATAGAGTTTGGCAACAGTGAATCTACATACAATCGCTGTAGCGCCAATGTTTGGTCTTCATCTAAGCGCAAATTCGACAAATTCAACAAACTTTGACGACAATTCACTGTTTCCAAAACAGTCCAAAGTTGGGTCATCTGATAAAGGCAGTGTAAAATTTCTAACCTAGATGTTGTTTCAGATTGCCATAAATCGAGTAAAGATTGCCAATTTGAACGGTCTTCAATCAGTAGCACCTGCATATCATCTTGTTGCCAGGCATCATGAATTGCTGGTATACCTGGATGAATTTGGGATTGCAAGACAAGATAAGCTTTAGCAAGGCCAGAAAGTTCACTTACTTGAACCGATGGTATCACCAGTCCCTGTTGCTGATTGGCTAGCATAGCCTCAATTGGCGATATTTGATATGGCTTACAGTCCAACACTTTTAGGCATATTTCAGCCTGAGATAAATTTTCCTCGGCGGCTGATAGCGGTTCTAACAATTGATAACGCTGTTCTGGGTCTAAATAAGAACCTGCTGTGAGTTGTAATAGAGAGATAGAAGGAGCTACAGTCGTCTCTTGTGTTTCTTCCCCAGTTCCTAATTCCCAACTCTCATTCCCTGACTTGGCAATAATTGCTTGCCAAACTGTCCCGCATTCCGCATTACAGTTATGACAAAATTGTGCGTTCACCGGCACTTCCGTACTGCACTCAGGACAAACTTTGTGGGTCAGGGATGCACCACAGCTTTGACAGAATTTGTTACTATTGGGGTTTTCAAATGTACACTGAGGGCAAATCAGCATAATGGAAGTTCCTTCATCCCGTTCCAAGCTGCTTTTAGTCACTAAGATCCAAAGTGCCACAATTGGCTGCCCCTGCCTAGAGTACAAGTACAATTAATTATGGTTTTACCAATGAATTTTGGTGGCTGTATTAATTGTGACACATATTAGCCAAATATTTCAGATATTGGTAGCTAATTTTTATTTCCGCCTTGGGGTACTAGCCCTAGAAACTTTGTAGTTTTTCGGCAAATTATGCAAAAATTCCAGTTCTGAAGGCATCAGGTCGCGCCACTCACCCAAATCTAAACCATCCAGATTGAGATGGGCTATGTTTACCCTCACCAGTCGCAAAGTGGGAAATCCTACAGCCGCAGTCATTCGCCGCACTTGGCGATTTTTTCCCTCAGTCAATGTCATTTCTAACCAAGCTGTGGGAACATTTTTCCGAAATCTAATTGGCGGGTTACGTTCAGGTAGCTGGGTTGCTGCTAACAACAACCTAACTTCTGCTGGTTGAGTGCGATAACCTTGAATTTCCACACCTGTTTGTAACTTGTTAATTGCATCCACATCAGGAATGCGCTCAACCTGTACCCAGTAAGTGCGTTGATGTCCAAAGCGAGGATGAGCGAGGCGATGTTGTAACTGTCCATCGTTCGTCAATAATAATAAACCTTCGCTGTCCCAGTCCAAACGCCCCACCGGATAAACATCCCGAACCGGGATATAGTCTTTCAACGTACTATGCTTCGGTGTTTCCTGCGTAAACTGGCTGAGAACTCCATAGGGCTTGTAAAAAATAATATATCGATAATGGTTAGCCATAAATACTTACGTCATCTGGGAAGGGAACCTGATGATGTTTAAAGAATGCGATCGCCTTCAGTATAGCCAATGAATCAATCCCCTTCTTCTTTCCCCTTCTTCTTTGCGCCTACCCTGCGGGAACGTTTTCAACGAATGCGCCTACCCTTCGGGAACGCCTTCGGCGAATGCGCGAGATAAAAAAAACCCAGAACCCAAGCACCGAAAACCCCTTACCTGATGAATTGTAAACAGCCCGACCCGTATTCTTAACTAAGGTGGTACAATTTCATTCATGCTAGGGGTGCCTGAAAAATCAGGCTGAGATCACACCCTTAACACCTGAGTCTGGCTAATACCAGCGGAGGGAAGCTGTTTATCGAGGAATTCAAATATGCGGACAGAATGGGTTGCTAAACGTCGTGGCCAGAGTAACGTAACTCAGATGCACTACGCACGCCAGGGTGTGATTACTGAAGAAATGCACTACGTGGCCAAGCGGGAAAACCTGCCTGTAGACCTGATTCGTGATGAAGTGGCGCGGGGACGGATGATTATCCCTGCTAACATTAATCACACCAATTTAGAACCGATGGCGATCGGCATCGCTTCCAGATGTAAAGTTAATGCTAATATCGGCGCTTCTCCTAACTCTTCCAATCTTCAAGAAGAAGTGGATAAGTTGAACCTAGCTGTGAAATACGGTGCTGACACCCTCATGGACTTGTCCACAGGTGGCGGTAACTTAGATGAAATTCGCACCGCTATTATTAATGCTTCATCTATTCCTATTGGCACAGTACCAGTTTATCAAGCTTTAGAAAGTGTCCACGGCACAATTGAAAATCTCACCGCCGACGACTTTCTGCACATTATCGAAAAACACGCCCAACAAGGTGTAGATTATCAAACTATTCACGCCGGGATTTTAATTGAACATTTACCGTTAGTCAGAGACCGGATTACTGGTATTGTCTCTCGTGGTGGTGGTATTTTGGCGCGGTGGATGCTGCATCACCACAAACAAAACCCCCTGTATACCCATTACAACGACATCATTGAGATTTTCAAAAGATATGATGTTTCTTTCAGTTTGGGTGATTCCCTGCGTCCTGGCTGTACTCATGATGCCTCAGATGCTGCACAATTAGCAGAACTGAAAACCCTCGGACAGCTAACCCGCAGAGCTTGGGAACATGATGTACAGGTGATGGTAGAAGGGCCTGGACACGTCCCAATGGATCAAATTGAGTTCAATGTCCGCAAGCAGATGGAAGAGTGTTCTGAAGCACCTTTCTATGTATTGGGACCACTAGTAACAGATATTGCTCCTGGTTATGACCACATTACCTCGGCAATTGGGGCGGCAATGGCTGGGTGGTACGGTACAGCCATGCTGTGTTATGTGACACCAAAAGAACATTTAGGCTTACCCAATGCCGAAGATGTCCGCAATGGTTTGATTGCTTATAAAATAGCGGCTCATGCTGCGGATATTGCTAGACATCGCCCAGGTGCGAGAGACAGAGATGATGAACTCTCAGCAGCCCGTTATAACTTTGATTGGAATCGTCAGTTTGAATTATCTTTAGATCCCGAAAGAGCTAAGGAATATCACGACGAAACTCTACCAGCAGATATTTATAAAACTGCTGAATTTTGTTCCATGTGTGGTCCTAAGTTCTGCCCCATGCAAACCAAGGTTGATGCTGATGCGTTGACTGAACTTGAGAAGTTCTTGGCGAAGGAACCTGTAACTCAAGGTTAAGTTAATTCTCGTTAAATGTCGTTACTGGGGTTAACCTGGTAACGATATTCATGTTGAGGATAACTTTACATTAATTCAAATCTTTATATCGAAATTAAGCCCTAAAAATCAATGAGTGAATCAATTAAATGGACTGCTGACGCTGAAGCTAAACTCAAGGAAATCCCTTTTTTTGTCCGTCCTTTTGCCCGTAAAAAGATTGAAACCTATGCTGAGGAGAATAATATTTCTCTAATCACTCTCGAAATTTATGAAGCTGTGAAAAAACAATTTAATTAATATTTAAATTAATTTTTCAAGGCATTATTTTGAGTTTATAGCCATTCATATAGACATCTAGGGCGATACAAACAAAGTCTGCCTGAGTAGACTAATTTTATTGTAATAATCATCTAAAGTATTTAAGGTTGAAAAATGCCACCAATTCAGAAGATTCTTTTTGGAAGTCCAGGAACAGGAAAAAGCTATAAAATTCATGAGATTGCAAAAAAAGAACTGGAGATAGAGTGGAATGAACAAACTAAATATTTAAAAAATACAATTAAAACAGTTTTTCATCCAGAATATACTTATTCAGATTTTGTCGGTAAGCTTTTACCACAAACAGATGGAACTAGTTCGGTAATATATAAATTTTATGAAGGTCATTTTTTACGTGCTTTAGGTTTAGCATACAAAAAAATAATTGAGGGTACTAATGAAAATGTCTTGTTAGTAATAGATGAATTAAATAGGGGTAATGCTGCGGCAATATTTGGGTCAATTTTTCAGTTATTAGATAGAGATGAAGATTGTTGGTCAACTTATGAAGTTAATTTATCGGAACTTGAGATAGTTGGACTTTGGCGAGCAATGGGATCTGTAATTATTAATGAAAATATAACTATTAATTACAGTAACTTTAATATTCTTTGTGATCTTGCCGAAAAAGATTTAAGAGACAAAAGTAATAACTATGGCTTGCGCGTCTTAGAAAATCTGAAAAATGGTAGTATTACTATTCCAAGTAATCTATCTATTATTGCAACCATAAATACATCAGATGAATCAATCTATTATCTTGATAGTGCATTTAAAAGACGCTGGGATTGGGAATATGTAGATGTACCTAATAGCAAATTTTCTGAAGATATACCTGAAAAAATTAAAGATGTATTTGTATTTATAGCTGACGATAAATTTATTTGGTCTGATTTGGTAATTAGATTAAATGAATTTATAAAATCTCATCATCAATCTATTAGAAGAATCGAAGATAAACAGATTGGTTGGTGGTTTTTAAAAGCTGATAAAAATAGTGAAATTACAGAAGCAGCAATTAAAAATAAGCTCATGTTTTATCTTTGGGATAGTGTTTTTGCAAAAGATAGAAGACCATTAGAAGAATTACTAGGAGTAAAATTGATTACCTATGCTGATTTTGCTAATTTATCTTTTGAATTTATACATGAATTAGCGCCAAAAAAAGTTAAAGCTATTAAGGCTATTAAGGAAACTGAATTCTGATGACATATTTTTTATTTATCTAACAAAAAGATTTAAGCTAAAGGAAAATGATAAATTTTGGAGAATTAGAACTTAGCGTTAACAATAAATATTCCTTTGTAGGAATACAAAAGGAAGGTTCAAAATTTATATTTTATATCCCCAAAGGGTTTTCTGAAGATGATATTAACACTTTTGATGCAAAACGTGATTTATTTTTCCGTCTTTATCGAACGTTAAATGTCTTTAAACAAATCTGTATTGAAAAAGGGTATTTAAAGAAAAATAACCAAGCTAATAATCGAGACGGAGTTCTTGAGGTTGATACTGGTTCAGAAATTACATCTGATGAGGATAGCAAAAATATTTTTTATTCTAAAATTGATGCTTTGGGAAGCATACTAGATGCTTATGATGAATTAAAAATACTCGGTCTTATTAGCAGATTAGGTAAATCAGAAAGATTAGACTACAGTAAATTACACAGTTATTTAAACAAAGCTGTTTTTCTAAATAACGGTGCAATTTATATTGATGCTATGAATTTACCCCGAAAAGAAATACATTTTGATGCAACTGATATAGTTGCCATGTATTGTTATATTTTGAATGAAATTAAGGAACAATTAAAACAAGAAGTTAATCCTGAAATCGACTCTTTAGCCGAAAGATTTAAAGAAAAATATTTAGGTTACGAATATAGTTTATTTAATGAAAAATATTATCTGCAAGTTATTAATGAATTAAAAGATGCTTTAGAATTAATTGATCATTATACTCCAATTAAAGATAGTGATTATTGGGATTTTTACGAGGCGATTAAAAAATTTTTGTTTGGAGAATTAGACACTTCTATTCAAGGTAAAGTTTGGGGATTTAGTAATTTCAATACTATCTGGGAGTCAATGTGTTTAACATACTTAGTTAAAACAGTAAACCCTGCTTTTATTCTTTATTTGGATAAGAGATTTATATCTGACAAAATTTTAAGTACATGGAATATTTGTAATAAAGTGATTGATATTTCAGGAATATTCAGTGTTAATGGCACTAATATATTCCCTGATGCAGTTATTCTTTCAGACTTTATAAAACAGAATAAAACTTATATAACATATCAACTTACGCCAGGAAAGCATTGGGATAAAGTATATCAACAAAACATTTATTATCACACTGAATTTTTTTACAAAATAAATAAAGCATATCGTGGAAATATAAAAATTGCTTATTCACAACAACCTGGAGGACATCATACTTTTGATGAACTAAAGAAAATATTTCCAACTAATAATAGTTACATTACATTTACCTCACTACCGAGTAAATTTTATTCTTATTGGGAAACTGATTACAAAAAAATGTCTGCCGACTTAATTCGCAAAGAAATACAACTAATGTGTAGCTTAAACCATATTTTTGTGGTAGCTATAAACAAGGGATTTTTATGTTTTAAAGATTTTCACAAAAAATATCTTGAACCTTATGAAGTGTTTATAGTCTCATTATTAGGAAGTGCTGGAGGTAAAGAAAACCTAGAGAAATTATTTCAAGAGTTTATTAAAGTTACTCTAAGTCAATTTAGCATTATTGATATAAAATACTTTACATCTGACTATTACACAAATCCAGACAATATAGAAGAAATTAAAAGCAGAAGTATTAGAAAAGAATTTGTTTATGAATATCTCCTACAAAAGCATTTAGAAAATACTAAAAGCCCGTTGAAAGAATTAGATATAAAAAGTGAATTTTGGCTTCCAACGTATTCTTCAAGTCAAGAAACATTTACACCACTAACAAAATATATGGACGATTATATTAAATTAACAGGTGTAAATATTATGGCTGTAATTGACAGTTATTTAGAAACAGAACAAAAGTAATTTAAAATACTATATAGTTTGTGCTAGTGTAATACTGAGCATCAATCCAAATCTTCATGCTGTCAACCGGACAAAATCAGTGCGACGTGCAGCAAACAAAAGACAAGCTTGAATATCTTCTGGTTCTAAATCAGGAAAGTCCTCTAGAATTTCGCTAACGCTGACATTTTCCGCTAACATTTCTAAAATGTCGCTGACTCTAATTCTCATACCTCGAATGCAAGGACGACCCCCACATTGACCCGGAATTTGCGTGATACGAGTCAATAATTCACTCATTGAATTAATCGTTTATTGGGCTATAAAATTATACTTTACCATAATTACGACATTATAAATTTCTCATATACGCTTTTTTCGACACTTTCAATATTTACTATGTGCGATCGCCTATGATGAAACTAGCAAGCTGACAAAGTGCTTGTCCTTGGCGTTCTTTGCGTCTAAAGCCCTTCGGGCATACGCTGCGCGAAGGCGGTTCGTTGTTCCATTCTTCTCTAAGCCAAAATCCCATAAATCAATGAAAAAAAATTGCAACCTTTAACACAGGGATTTCAACTGCAATACACACATCCTCACGGCAAACTTTATCAAGGTAATTCCATAGATTGGCTGACATCACTGGAATCTGAAAGCATTGATCTAGTCTTTGCTGACCCACCTTATAACATTAAAAAAGCTGAGTGGGACAACTTTGAAAACCAAGAGAAATATATCGAGTGGTCTATTCAATGGATTAGCCAAGCTTCACGTATTCTCAAATCTACTGGCTCTCTTTATATTTGTGGTTTTTCGGAAATATTAGCTGATTTAAAACATCCAGCATCAAAATATTTTAAAAGTTGCCGTTGGTTAATCTGGCATTATAAAAACAAAGCTAACTTAGGTAATGATTGGGGACGTTCCCATGAAAGTATCATTCATTTTCGTAAATCTGATTCCGTTAAACTCAACATTGACGATGTGCGAATTCCTTATGGCGCACACACATTAAAATATCCCTCTCACCCCCAAGCAGAAACCAGCGCCTACGGAAAAGGAACAAAGAAGAAACACAATAACTGGACACCTAACCCAAAAGGTGCAAAGCCTAAAGACGTAATAGAAATTCCTACTACTTGTAATGGAATGGATGAGAAAACACCCCACCCAACTCAAAAACCAGAAGAATTAATTAGAAAATTTGTATTAGCATCTTCTCAAGAAGGAGATTTGATTATTGATCCCTTTTCAGGTTCAGGAACAACTGTTGTAGTTGCAGAACAACTTAATCGTTACTGGATGGGATGTGATCTAAATATTGAGTATAACTATTGGGCTACTAAACGAATAGAAAATGTCCGTCGCATGACCAAAGAAGAATGGCTAGCCTTTGATCGTAAAAATGCCGAAAGAAGAGTATCTATCAGATGAAGATAGAAGGTTTGCTAAATTATTATGCAGTAGAAAAAGGGAGAGCGCATTACAAAATCTCTCGCAAATCTTCCACTGTATTAGCAGTTTTAATTGCCTGTTGAAATGATTTCAATCGCTCCAAATCATTCACTTGAGAGATGGTCGGCATCAACTCCAAACCTTCGTTGCCAAACTTCATCTCTAGTAACATCTCAATACTCAAAAATAGCTCTTCCCTTCGTCCTTGTTCTACTCCACGCTGCTCAATTTCTTTATACCAAGGCGATTCGCGTAATACAGCCATATCCCACCTCATGATTTCCTGAACTAAGGCGCTATCTAATACAAAAGTAGCAAAAAATGCTAACACCGTCTCAAGTTGATTTAATTGTTCATCAGCCCTGAGTATTTGTAGCGCTTCTCGAATTGTAGACTCATTTTCACCACCTTTGAGAATTGGCACAAATGGAAGCAAAGATGGTAGGGGTTGTTCAAAAGCAATATTTACATCAACTTCCCACAAATTAATCACGCGATAATCTTGAATTGCCCGCAAACCAGCAATATTTGATTCATAAGTTGTAGAGATTTCTGCATTTGTAGTTTTGAGAATGTTGATTAACACAGGATATGTTAGCAATTTATATTTTTCTTCTGCAAGTGCTGCATAAGCACGCATTCTCCGAGGCATATCCAATGTGGGACGCAGTTGTAATTCATTGAGAACCAGAAAATTGCCGTACTGGGGACTTTTAGCACGAATTAAAACATCACTTTCTCGACTTATCCACTGAAATTCTGAGTTGAGTATTTCCTGTGCTGTAATATCGGGAATTTGCGTTACCCATTTTACCCAGTTATCAGGTGCGAGGCTAATCAAACGTTTTGTGCTGACATCTGCGGATTTTGTCATGGTGTTGTAAGTAAGTCGGCGTAAATAATTAAAGGTTTGTAGTCAGGACTTTAGTCCTGAATTAAGGGCTTAAGCCGTTACTACGAGCTAAATCACCAGAATTTTACTTAGATGCTTCTACAAGTATTAGATAAAAATATTCAAAATTGTGTTATGAGAGTCGCGCTGCGACTCTCATCCCCTGACTAATTAGCTAATTGTTGATACCGTTTTTGAAGGTCAGCAATTGTGAATACCGTCTTAAAGTTCAACCCCACTGACTGATAAAACTCTGCGCCACCTTGTAGTCGGTCTACAAGTGTAATTACGGTATCAACCGTATAACCAGCTTCCCGAAGACGCTCAACGGCTGTCATCGCTGATTTCCCCGTTGTCACCACATCTTCCAAAACGATGACTTTTGCACCTTCTGGCAAATTTGGCCCCTCAATATAAGCCCTTGTCCCATGACCTTTGGCTTCTTTCCGAATAATCAGCGCTGGTATGGGGCGATTTTCATAAGCAGAAACCACACTCACGGCTGACACAATGGGATCAGCACCCAATGTTAAACCGGCTACAGCTTGAGTCTCTGTAGGTAACAGGGATAAAAGAATACGACCAATGGCTAAAGCCCCTTGGGGATGAAGAGTTACCTGCTTACCATTAATGTAGTAAGAACTGCTTTGTCCTGAAGAAAGGACAAAATCACCCTCTTGATAAGCGAGTTGGCAAAATAAATTTAGTAGTTTGTCGTGCAGGGTTGTCAGGTCAGTAGTAGCTGCACTATCTGATTGGGTAAAGGTTTCAGTAGTATACGTCATTACAAAACAGGCAAAATTATGTTACACCAAAGGTTGAACTAATCAGAGTTCTGAAATTAAGCATAAGTTACGATCGCCCAAAAGTTGAGGAGTACAGAATATGGGTATTAATTTTAAAACCTTTGGTGGTTTATTGGCGTTGCTAGTTTCTGGTGTGGCTTTTCCTGCTGTTGTAGTTGCTGAGACAGAAACACCCAATTATGAAACTACAAATGATACATTTGAGCGAGCTTTTTTTCAAAACGATCGCAACTTCTACGAGAATAGCACCCCCAAGCGTCAGCTAGAATCACTTATGGGTTCTGGTTCGGTTTTCCGTAATTCTTTCCCAGAAAACGAAATTGCCCGCGATGCTGAGTTACTTAACACTCTCTACCGTGATGTCATGAAACAGCAGGTAAGCAATGACCCCTATCTGCGGACTCCAGATTTACCCAATCCTTATGACACATCTTTGCTGATGTCTCCTCGCTTGAATGCGGAAAAGCTGAGAGTTGGCACTGAGTTCCGATTTGAATCGATGAAATAACGGTAAAAGTGCTGAAATACTGCCACACTTGGTGATTAGCGGGCATCTTTGCCCGTTCCACAAGCAATTTAGGGGTATTTTTTTATTTGTTAGTTCCTACCTCCAAGATTACTTGTAGAGACGTAATTAAGCGTCTCTAATCAGAATCATAAAATCCAGGGTGCAGGAGTTGAACCTGCCTTGGGCAAATTATGAGTTTGCTGCCTCAACCGCTCGGCCAACCCTGGTCGATTTCTATTGTAGCATAATTGTACGCTTTGTGTGAACTCGATAAGAATTTATCAGATATTCATATTACATATATTATCAGAAATAGTGCAGACTATTATTGATTAAGTTCCTTTAAGGATTTCGGAACATAGCTTCAATACTTTTAATCTTTAATACGCTTAGAATAGGGCAGCATTTTTCGTAATAGCTTGTCAGCAATGAAAATAAATTCCACTGTACTTTTAACTTTAATATTGTTAATCCTGATGCTGGGTGCAGGTTCTGTGAGTGCGTTTTTCGGTTTCGAGATGGGGAGTTCAGCGCTCAAAGGTGTATCAACACCAGATGGCCGCCCCACGACTAAATTTCGTAGCAGTAAGACCAATAACTCTCAACAGTTAGGGGTCGCACTCTTGAAAGAAGATGAAATCCTCAAAATTGTCAAGGCTCGAATTGAGGGTAAGACCAAGGCGGCTAAATCAGAAAAATTAGACGAATATGACGAGGAAACCAGAAGCAGTAAGCAGAAGCCCCAGGAAAAACCCCCAGCAGTGGTTGCAGAAAAACTCCAACCAGGTTTTCCAGTTACCGCCGAGAGTGAGGGTGTAACTTTTGCTGTGCAATCTGTTCGCTACTCTGGGGGTGATTTACTCATGAGAGTGAATATGCAGAATAAAGGTACTGATTCTGTGCGCTTTTTGTATAGTTTTTTGGATGTTAGCGACGACAAAGGACGAACCCTGAGTGCTAGCACAGAGGGTTTACCAACAGAATTAACTCCTGATAGCCCAATTGTTTCCGGTACGGTAATTATTCCTACGGCTTTGCTCGATGATGTGAATAAGATATCCCTGTCTCTGACAGATTATCCGGCTCAAAGATTAAAGCTAGAGGTGTTAAATGTTCCTGTAGAAAGGTAGATGATGGGGATTGGGGACTGGGGATTGGTGAAGATGATTGTCCAATACTCAATACCTAATTCCAAAATGGGGGCGTGATTTTTACACGAGCTTTGGCTGTGATTGGTTTTTCTAGCTTAGTTTGGACGGATGTGGGGCTGAGATTGTTATCAGTGCTATTGCTGATTGCTATCAATGCTTTTTTTGTGACGGCAGAGTTTTCAATGGTGACAGTCAGGCGATCGCGTATTCATCAACTGGTTAAGGCTGGAGATATTCCGGCGATCGCTGTTGAAGGACTACAACGTAGTATTGAAAGATTATTATCTACAACTCAGTTAGGTATTACCCTTTCTAGTTTGGCGTTGGGATGGATTGGCGAAAGTTCCATTGTCGTCCTGGTGAAGTCATGGCTAAAAACCTGGCCTTTACCCTTAGAGATGAGTAATTTTCTCGCTCATTCCCTATCAATTCCCATCGCCTTTTTTTTGATAGCTTATCTGCAAATTGTTTTAGGTGAACTATGTCCTAAATCAGTAGCTATGTTGTATTCGGAGGATTTGGCGAGATTTTTGGGGCCTTCAGTTAAAGCAATTGTCCGCTTTTTTAACCCCTTTATCTGGATTCTCAACCAATCAACCCGATTTTTGTTGCGGCTTTTTGGCATTGAATACACGGGACAAAGTTGGCGATCGCCTGTGACTCCAGAGGAATTACAGCTCATCATCTCCACAGAACGAGAATCAACTGGTTTACAGCTTTCAGAGAGAAAATTGCTGAATAATGTCTTTGAGTTTGGCGATGTCATAGCCGAAGAAGTCATGACTCCCCGAACTAGCATTGTCGCCTTATCAAAAGATGCCACTTTCCAGACCTTACTTCAGGAAATGATCTCTACTGGACACTCGCGCTATCCCATTATTGGAGAGTCTTTAGATGACATTCGCGGTATAGTTTATTTTAAAGATTTGGCACAACCCTTGGCAATGGGGAAACTGACTCCAGAAGCAAATATCCAACCTTGGATGCGTCACGCCCGGTTTGTACCAGAACAAACGCCTTTGAGTGAACTATTACCTATGATGCAGCAAGAAAAGCCCGCTATGGTGATAGTTGTCAATGAATTTGGCGGTACTGTGGGATTGGTGACAATCCAAGATGTCATAGCCGAAATTATTGGTAACGCAGGCGAACCGGACAACATCGACGACTTGCTGGTGGAAATGTTAGACAACAACACATTTTTAGTGCAAGCCCAAATCAACCTCGAAGACCTCAACGAAGTTTTACATCTCAACTTACCCCTAACAAAGGATTACCAAACCTTGGGTGGTTTTGTGCTGTATCAATTACAGAAAATTCCCGTCAAAGACGAAACCTTCTACTATGAAAATCTGGAATTTACCGTAGTGTCAGCCGTCGGACCACGCCTGCATCAAATTCAAGTGCGACGCTTAGAAGCAAAATAATGGTCATTGGTCATTGGTCATTGGTCATTGGTCATTGGTCATTGGTCATTGGTCATTAGTCATTGGTCATTGGTCATTGGTCATTGGTCATTGGTCATTGGGAAGTTACCACCGTCTTCTCCCCCCTGCACCCTGCACCCTGCACCCCTGCCTCTTCTCCCCCCTGCACCCTGCACCCTGCACCCCTGCCTCTTCTCCCCCCTGCACCCTGCACCCTGCACCCCTGCCTCTTCTCCCCCCTGCACCCTGCACCCTGCACCCCTGCCTCTTCTCCCCCCTGCACCCTGCACCCTGCACCCCTGCCTCTTCTCCCCCCTGCACCCTGCACCCTGCACCCCTGCCTCTTCTCCCCCCTGCACCCTGCACCCTGCACCCCTGCCTCTTCTCCCCCCTGCACCCTGCACCCTGCACCCCTGCCTCTTCTCCCCCCTGCACCCTGCACCCTGCACCCCTGCCTCTTCTCCCCCCTGCACCCTGCACCCTGCACCCCTGCCTCTTCTCCCCCCTGCACCCTGCACCCTGCACCCCTGCCTCTTCTCCCCCGCCACTCTCTACGGACTATATGGCAATGGGTCTTTTAACCCCAATTCGGCAAAAGCTGCTAGCCTTAAACGACAAGAATCACAGACACCGCAAGCAACATCGCTACCTGCATAGCAAGACCAAGTAAGCTCCCAAGGAACTCCCAATTGGTTGCCAAGTTGGATGATTTCGGTTTTTTTCAAATCAATTAGGGGTGCAACAATTTTGATGGGGTTGCCCTCCCGTCCTTGTTTGGTTCCAAGCTGAAAAACTTTCTGCATCGCCTGGATGTAGTCGGGACGGCAATCAGGATATCCAGAGTAATCTAGAGCGTTAACACCAATGTAGACCCGTTGGGCTGCGATCGCTTCAGCATAACCCAGGGCAAAGCTTAAAAAGATCGTATTACGTGCAGGTACGTAGGTGACTGGAATATTTTGCGACATCTCATCAAGCGATCGCTCTTGGGGTAAATTAATCGTTTCATCTGTCAGTGCCGAACCGCCCCATAGTCTTAAATCAAAATTGACAACCTGATGTTTAACTACCCCCAGTGTTTGAGCCACCAAGAAAGCTGAGTGCAACTCTCGCCGATGTCGCTGCTGGTAATCAAAAGAAATTGGATGACATTCATAACCATCAGCTTTGGCTTGATACAAAACTGTCGAAGAGTCTAATCCTCCAGACAATAGAATTACAGCTTTCATCTCAGTTTCAACTTTTAAATTTCCCATCGCCAAATTACACTTCCACAAAATGCCAAAAACAATGCTACAGTCCTCCTAAACCCATTTTGGTTATGGCGGTTTTTACTGTGCTTACCATAGCCAAAAAAAATTGTCCATACCAGCCCCTGGAAAATTAATATGTAAAAGTTACAGATAATTATGCAAAAATTGTTTGAGTGTTTCAGCCCTAGCCATAGCGTCAAACATCCCATAAAACCATGACAGGGCAGTTTTTTCAAATTTCTGTATTTTTGATAACAAAACCATATTATTTTTGAATGATGCCAAGTTAAATATTGATCCCGATGATTAATTGCCCAACGGTTTTTATGAGTTATTACTTACGTCTTTATGGGTTTATAAAGTCAATAAAAAGGCATATCATATTTTATGTAAAGAACAAAAAATTGATCAATTTACAATTGAATATCCAAAAAAAGCCAAATTTCGGGAACTGAATACAAACTTTGAAATTCTTCATAAATGTAGCCTCTATGTTACCATCTGGATGGTTTTCGACAGAGCATAACTGGCTTTCAAGTATAAATGCCAACGGCCGTAGCGTCTCTAAATTTGGTGGTGGAGGAGAGAATAATAGTGCAAAATAGCATTTCAGTGGCAGAACCAAATTCATATACACAGCGAAATCAACCAAAACCGATTCGCATAGGCGTAATTGGGGTGGGTAACATGGGACAACATCACGCTCGCATACTGAGTTCCATGAAAGATGTTGAACTGGTGGGTGTGTCAGATATTAATGTTGAACGAGGCTTAGAAACAGCTAGTAAATATAAGGGACATTTTTTTGAAGATTACTGTGACCTGCTACCCCATGTGGAAGCAGTTTGTATTGCAGTTCCCACCCGAATGCATTACGCAGTAGGCATCAACTGTCTATTGGCCGGAATTCATGTTTTGATTGAAAAGCCCATTGCTGCCAGCATTTCTGAAGCAGAATCCCTAGTAAATGCTGCGGCTGATTCTCAGTGCATTTTGCAAGTGGGTCATATTGAACGTTTCAATCCAGCATTTAAAGAACTGAGTAAAGTTCTGAAAACCGAAAATTTGCTGGCTCTAGAAGCTCATCGCATGAGTCCTTACTCAGACAGGGCCAATGATGTTTCCGTAGTGCTGGATTTAATGATCCACGACATTGACCTGTTATTAGAACTAGCGGCTTCTCCAGTGGTGAAGTTAACGGCTAGCGGTACTCGTTCTTTGGATTCTGGGTATTTAGATTACGTGACAGCTACCTTGGGCTTTGCCAATGGTATTGTTGCTACTTTAACTGCTAGCAAAGTCACGCACCGGAAAATCCGCCGCATTGTGGCTCATTGCAAAAACTCATTTACAGAAGCAGATTTTCTCAAAAATGAAATTTTAATTCACCGACAAACCAATCACAACACTCTCAATGACCATCGACAAGTGCTGTATAGACAGGATGGCTTGATTGAGAAAGTTTACACCACTAACGTCCAACCCCTGAGTGCAGAATTGGAGCATTTTGTCAATTGCGTACACGGTGGTAATCAACCTTCGGTAGGTGGTGAACAAGCCCTCAAAGCTCTGAGATTGGCAAGTTTAATTGAGAAAATGGCTTTAGAAGATCGGGTTTTGAATCCATTAGACTGGCAATCTGAATCGAGAGTGCAGTCATTAACCTCAACAGTTTAAAACAGGAATGGGGCATTAGGCATTGGAAATAAAGTTCTCCCTTTGTCTGTTTGCCCCTACTCCTGAGTTTTGAATTGGGAATTTTTTGGTAACATCTGAAAAAATTACATCAAAAACTAGAATACAGAAAGCGTTTAAAGTTACCTATCATCTTAAACCTGAAATTTTTGTCAAGTAATCAAAGCACTTCGGAAAGATTTTAATCGGCGTAAATGCTCTTTTATATATTAGCACTTAATAGAGTTTATACAATTAACCTGAGAAAATTATAAATATATTTACTCATATATTCTGGATGCTTCTTGCTAATCAGTACGAACTTGTGGACAAGTACCTTGCCCTTAGATATACAATCATGCTGGGGAGTTGGCTTTTAGCACTTTTTGGTTGGTTACTCAAATGGCAACACAAAAGCACTAGAAGCTGAAATATCTACTTTTAGTGGAAACTGGGGTTACATCTAGTTAAAATTCGCCGTAAATATGCCAAATAATCATGCTGAATTCGCGTTAGCGAACGGGAACGCGTCTCCTAAAGAAGCCCACCTAAGTTATCGCCTAAACTAAACATTTGGCGTATTTCTAGCTACACTTAACGGAGCCTAGAATTTTGGTTGTCTCCAAAATTTGTAAGATGAGCATGATAAATTTTTAAAGTTAAGTAAGAATTAGGAGATTTTATGACAGACCAACCTTCCGCCGCTACCCCGATGAATGCTGCTGCCATACCTCTAAATAGGGCAGCTAATATCCCCATCAATGCTAATCCTGCAACCAATAGACCAAATCTTGGCGGCAAAACCATTCTCAGTGTTGATTTAGGCAGAACTTCTACCAAAACTTGTATCAGCCGCGAACCAGCCAATGTAGTGTTCGTACCTGCCAACGTTAAGAAAATGTCCATAGAACAAGTTAAGGGTGGTGTTTTTGAAGCCAGGGCTACTGACCCTCTCATGGATTTATGGCTGGAGTATCAAGGGTATGGATATGCTGTTGGTCAGCTAGCAGCAGACTTTGGGGCGAATTTAGGAGTTGGACAATCTAAAGTAGAGGATGCACTCATCAAAGTTTTGTCCTGCGCCTGCTACTTCAAACTCAAAGACGAAATCTCAGTCATCATGGGTCTTCCTTTCCTTTCTTTAGAACAATTTGAAAAGGAAAAAGCTCAGTTGACCAGCCAGGTAACTGGTCCTCATGTTTTCAACTTCCGAGGCGAATCTGTTTCGCTGAATATTACCAAAATTTGGGTCATGCCAGAAGGTTATGGCAGTCTTCTGTGGTCGGAAGCTCAACCTAAGACAGGTGGTAAAGTTCCCGATTTTACGAAAATATCAGTAGCAGTTGTCGATATCGGACATCAAACCATTGATCTTTTGATGGTGGATAACTTCCGTTTTGCCCGTGGTGCTTCTCAAAGTGAAGACTTCGGGATGAATAAGTTTTATGATATGGTAGCAGCCGAAATAGACGGAGCTGATAGTCAATCTTTAGCACTGATTACTGCTGTCAACAAACCCAAAGGTGAACGCCTATATCGTCCTAAAGGTGCAAGCAAGCCCACCAACCTTGACGATTTTCTCCCTAACCTCATAGAAATGTTTTCTCGAGACATTTGTAGTCGTGTGTTAGCCTGGTTGCCAGAGCGGGTAACAGATGTAATTATCACTGGTGGCGGTGGTGAATTCTTCTGGGAAGACGTTCAACGTTTACTCAAAGAAGCTCAAATTAATGCCCATTTATCTGCACCCTCCCGTCAGGCTAACGCCTTGGGGCAGTATATTTATGGAGAGGCGCAATTGTCTGTGGGTAGAGCTACTAGGGCTTAAAACTGATGTTCCAATGGTCAAAAAAGGTAGTTAAATCGGTAACATTCAACCCAGAAGTTGGTGATGAGAGCTTGTTAGCAGTTGTGGACAACTATTTGGAGCAACTACCTGACAAAACTTTTAGCGACATCTGTAAAGAAGCTCTATGGCAAGCTTTATGTGTACCGGAAACTGTAAAACCTAGTCCAAAAATAGTAGCAACAGATGCGGTTGAAACAAAAATCGATGAGTTGCAACGTCAATTGGCTGACCTAGAGGAACGTTTTTTTGCTCAAGAATCTCATCGTTTGGAGTCGATAGAAGGCCATATTTTGCAACTTACGCAACAAATAGCGCATTTGGCAGTTATGGTAACTGAGCGGCCAGTTATTGAGTCTTCAACTCCATCAGCGTCAGTAGCAGAAGTAGCTAATACTACTTATCTTGATAACCCTCTTGAGGAGGTTGATCCCGTCATCAGCCGCCTAAGTCAGTTTCTTGATGATTTTTAAGAAAGAATTAGGTTTGTCAGGATTTTTCGCTGCTTTTACCAATCTTTAATAGTTAAAACTCGTGAGTTACCCCACCCTGCATTCGTCTGAGGGTGGGGCTTCCAACTTCACAGGAATGCCGCATCTTGGACTTACGTCGGCGAATTGCTCTGACTTCCTCTCCATTGGCTTCAATAAATATACAGAAATCATAGTATAGCTCAATTACCAAAAAAGTGCGCTCGTGCTGAATGAAGAGGAGCGGCGGGTGATAGCTTGCGTGGCGTAACCATACAGACGAAGCCAGCACGCTGCTCACGCCCCGCTCGGCTAACAGGACTCAGCACTAATTAAAACTTATCTATCTGGGACTTAGGCAAAATCATGAATTGACCAAGCCCCCTTCGAGCGGGGTGTGGGGTGTGGGGTGTGGGGGAAGAAAGAGCATCGAACAACCAGTGGGTCACAACCCCCTCTTCTCAAAATGATTGTATTGGTGGGGGTTCCAAGCCCCGACCTACCGTCTTTCCTACCCCCTACCCCCTACACCCCTACACCCTATTCGTGACTCACCGCAGAGGCGCAGAGGTAACAGAGTCATGAAAGTTTTAGATTAAGAAGTGTTAAGAAATTCTTATTAAATAATATTGCAATACGTTGATTTAATTGTTAAGGTGTGTGTTGGTAACGATGCTGGTGAACGCTCTGAATTTAGGAGAGATAAAACCTATGAGCTATATCCATTCAGCCAATTGTGTGAATTGTTGATTTTTTATCGGGAAAACAAGGCAGAAATGTCTTGAATACACAATGCAGATTAGTCTAGGAATATTTCGTTGCCAAAGGCTTATTTACTTTTTAATTTCAATAACGACTGATTATTTGTCTTACCTTGTGCAAGCAAGCGAGTAGCTTTGATTGTATCTGTCGGCAATCACTAAGAGTAGGGTAAGACTACAATTTTGGAGGTTAAAACCGATGAATATTCAAGGTAAAGTTGCTCTAATTACTGGGGCTTCTCGTGGTATTGGTAAAGCGATCGCTCTTGCATTAGCACAACGAGGGATCAAGCGGTTGATTTTGGTAGCACGCGATCGCCAAAAATTAACCGCAGTAGCTCACCAAATCGAGGCTATGGGCGTAGAAACCACAATCTTATCCATTGATTTAACTAAAACAATTGAAGTAAACATAGCCGTAGCCCAACTGTGGCGCAACTATGGTCCCATTCATCTCCTGGTTAACTGTGCAGGTGTCGCCTATCAAACCTCCTTTTTGCAAACCAAACTCCCCCAAGTGCAAGAAGAACTCTCAGTCAACTTATTGGGAATGTACAACCTCACCAGCCTCATAGCCCGACGCATGGTGAGTCAAAAGCAAGGAACAATCGTCAATGTCTCCAGTTTGATGGGGAAAGTAGCCGCACCGACAATGGCGACTTACTCAGCTACCAAATTTGCCATCATCGGCTTTACCCAAGCCTTGCGGCGCGAACTCGCCGAACACAATATCCGCGTCATTGCTTTATTACCCACTCTCACAGACACAGATATGGCGCGTGACTTAAAATTATTTCGCTGGGTGATCCCCATGAACCCCGAACAAGTAGCGGAGGTACTCGTCTCTGGGTTACAAAAAGATGCACCAGAAATTCTAGTAGGTTGGCAAAGTCATTTAGCAGTGTGGTGTCAACGTCTAGCCCCTTGGCTGCTAGAAATAATATTACAAATCGCCACTCCGCCCACCTTGACAAAATCACAGCATCCTGAAAGACCCAGCTTTATGAGAAAAATTTACCGCTTTAGTGATTTATTGTGGTCAAGAACCTAAATTTTTTCTCTTGCTAAAATTCGATAATTTTACCCTGCGGTCAATCACTTGAGCTTTTCAGATAAAAACGGTAATAACCCACCAGGTAGAACACATTGACCGCAATTAGGATGACCAATAGTTCCTTAATGGTACAAGCCCCCAGATTTATCTGTGGAATCAATCAATCGAAAATCCCAAATCTAAAATCCTCAAGCCCGTAGATTTATCTGTGGGGTCAATCTAAAATCTAAAATCTAAAATCTAAAATTGTTTGACTTTTCCCCAGTGCGTTAACGTAGAGCTAAAGAGGACAATTGTAGCTCCAATCACCAATAAAAATTCCACCAAAGCAGCGATCGCACCATAATGATTACGATCCCAATAAGAAACAGGACTGATGAAACGGTAATTACTCAAAGGAAAAAAGTGCCGATGCGCGTCGTTGTTGTGGACTGGGAAATCTAACAAAGAATGCAGCACCATACTGATTAAGGCAATCTCTATCAGTTGCCAATTCCAGAAATGGGCAATCAACAATCCCAGCACAGCCAGAGGGACTGAATGAAACGTACTCACAATACCTTGCCAAAAAGGTTGATAATAAACCTCTGACCAAATCTGCTTTTCCGGTAGACGGTAAACAAACTTCATCAGCAAGTAGAACACAAAGATGGGAATATCTGGTAAGACCGCACCGATGAGAATCGCCGGACTTGCCTGATCTCGTAGTTGTTGATTAAAAATGACCAAATTGAGAATTGCATGGCTGGGAGTATTCATGTAATCGGTGCAAAATGAATAAATTTAACTTATTTCGGAGCAATCATAAATGCTGACATTGCCTACCACGCTTCCTACTTTGCCCGAAATCATCGATAATTTACCAAATATTTCCGGTTGGGAAACAGAAGTGCTTTCTGTAGTTAACCATGATGCACCTGTCTTTTTACCCTCCACCAATATCCGCCTAGAGGACGTAAAAGCTGTATTTGCGATCGCCTTACATATGCACCAGCCCACCATCCCGGCTGGACATGATGGCGGATTAATTAGCAATCTGCAATATATGTTTGAACATACCCACGAAGGGGACAACCATAACGCCGCACCTTTCGCCCATTGTTACAGCCGCATGGGGGACTTGATCCCCGAACTCGTCGATCAAGGTTGCAATCCTCGTGTCATGTTGGATTACTCAGGTAATCTGTTGTGGGGACTCAGACAAATGGGACGCAACGATATTTTAGATAATCTCAAACGTATTACCTGCGATCGCACTTATCAACCCTATGTAGAATGGCTGGGGACAATGTGGGGTCATGCAGTCATTCCTTCCACACCCATAGCTGATATTAAATCGCATATCGTCGCATGGCAACATCATTTTGCTGCCATTTTTGGTTGGTCAGCACTAGCGAGAGTCAAAGGATTTTCTCCCCCAGAAATGCACCTTCCCAATCATCCTGACACCTTATTTGCATTTATCAAAGCCCTGAAAGAATGCGGCTATCGCTGGTTACTTGTACAAGAACATTCCGTACAAACAATTAACGGACAATCTCTCACTCACAAACATTTACCACATCGTTTAATAGCCCGTAATTCTCAAGGCGAAACAATTAGTATTACAGCCTTAATTAAAACCCAAGGTTCAGATACTAAATTAGTCGCTCAGATGCAGCCTTACTATGAAGCTAAAACTTTAGATAAGCAACCAGTAGGAAATGTTTTAATCCCACCCATTGTTAGTCAAATTGGGGATGGTGAAAATGGTGGAGTCATGATGAATGAATTTCCCAGTGCATTCAAACAAGCTTGGGGCGATATGGTTAATAATGGGGGAGGTAAATCTGGCGTTGTTGGCGTGTGTGGTACAGAATATTTAGAACTAATCACAGATGCTGGTTGTCAACCCGAAGATTATCCCACCTGTCAACCAGTAGGACAACATCAAATTTGGCAAAGAGTAGCACCGGAAAACTGCAAACCTGAAGCTGTAGAAAGTGCCATTCAAGAATTAAAACAGACAAATCCTAACTTTCATATGGATGGAGCCTCATGGACAAATCATATTAGTTGGGTAAAAGGATATGAAAACGTCATTTCTCCCATGTATGAATTAAGCAGTTTATTTCATCAAAAGGTAGATAATATATTGCCCACAAACTCATCAGAATACCGCAATCTTTTGTTACATAACCTGTTGCTGCAAACTAGCTGTTTCCGTTACTGGGGACAAGGTTCCTGGACTGACCATGCACGTAATATTTACCAAAGAGGCGAAAACTTACTGCAAACCATCCCTAACTCTCGGTAAAAATTGTAAATTAGCTTATTTATAGCCATTTTAAAACTTTAATTAGTTTGTGTTTGTAGCTACAGCTAAACATTACAATTCACTCAACTATAGATAGACTGTATAGTCTAATATGTCTGCCTTAAGAACGGTTAAGCCTTAATCTATAATCGCTAAATTGGACTTACATAACAATGGATATCAGATTAACTTAATCGTTTTTATCTAAGGAGAATATTCATATGGTTGAGAGTAAGCAGACTGCAAATAATCAGAGTGAAAATGTTAACCGCACCACTACAGACCAATCTTCTGTTGGTACAAGAAGGGCGGATAGGGAAACAGGAATATCTAGTAAAGAAGAGGCTAACCGCACAACTACAGGCGAATCTCGTTCTGATACAGCAAAAACTGGATCTCAACCCGAAACTCGTCGAGAAAACGGCAGAATGAATCCAGCATTAAGTAGAGCGCTAATTGGTGGACTTATTGGCGGAACTTTGGGTTCATTAGCTGGCGCTTTAGCTGGGAGAAGAATTGGTGAAGGATTTAACCACACCATGAAAGGTGTTGGAGACGCAGCAAAAACTATCGGTGAAGGTCTTGGTTATACTGCAAAAGGAGTCGGAGACGTAGCTAAAAGTTTCGCTGAAGGTGCGAGTCATGCGGTTATGGGTGATGGGTTAGACATTGCTGAGGGAGTGAAGCAAACCGCAGAAGGTACATTGAACGCGGTTCAGAAAACAGCGCAGGATGTGAACCAAGCGGTACAAGACACTGCGGAAATGACAAAGCAAGCCGCACAGAGTTCTCGACCCTCTGAAAATGGCGGTAAGCAAGATAGCCAAGAGACTCAAAATCAAGGTATGGGGATGGGTCAGCGAGACACGAGTACCCAGTCGATCTACATTTCCACCCCAGAGTATACAGAAGGATATGTTGGTGAATCTACAAGTTTTGTAAATGAGCAAATTTCTGTAGAGACTTTTGAAGATAGTTCTTTAGAACAAGAGATTAATCGGATTGATAGTTAGATGAACGCCCAAGGGGCGCGATTATGCGCCCACAAGAAATCAAACCAACACATTGAGATTAAAAACCTCAAATCCTTACCCGGAAAATAGATGAAGAGGTAATGATCATGAATGGAAATCGGCAGTTTTCGGATACCCTTGAAGACAAGAAAGATGTCTCTACAAATCAAGCCGATATTGACACAGCAAATCAAAATTCAACTAATGAGTTATCTAAAATAGTATTTGGAACTTTTATGGGTGCTGCTTTAGGTGCATTAGCTGGGGCTTTAGCTATGAAAGGTACAGCCCAAAGAGTGAACGAAAGTGTGAAAAATGTCGGTAATTTAGTTAAGGATACAACTAATAATTTTAATCAAACTATAAAGGGGGTAGGTGATGCCATTAAATTAGTCGCTGAGGGTGTGAACGATACTGTTAAAGATGTCAGTGGTGTTGTTAAGGGTACGGCAATAGATGTTAATGATACTGTTAAAAATACTCTGGTAAGTGTCAAAGGTACGGCTGTAGATGTTAACGATACTGTACAAAATACTGTGGAGATTGTTAAGGGCGCAGATCAAGGTATTAGCGAAACTCTGAAAGGGACGGTAAACATAGCTAAAAGTGCCGTTCAAAATGTTAAGCCATCTGGTAGTGATAGCGTCAATCCACCGAGTAACCAAACTGCATATATTTTAGTTCCTGTGGAGAAGCCAGAGTGAGTTGAAGAAGTACAGGCGCGATTGTTCACGTCTGTACTAAGAAATGGGGAATAGCATACAGTTAAATTTGCTCATACTAAAGGTAATAATATTTCAAATTCAGTCCCTACGCCTAGTTGTGAACGGAAGTTTAATTTGCCACCATGTCTTGCTGCTATAATTCGATAACTCATTGCTAAACTTGTTTCTTTATCAGCCCATTTTTCTACAGAGAAAGATTCCATAATTTCCTGTTGCAGTTCTTGAGACATTCCAGGACCATTATCAGTAATACAGACTGAAACCCAGCGTGAATCTGGCGCATCTGGTTGGGTTGGTTCTAGAGAAATGACTTTGGTGGTAATTTCAATTCGTGGTTTTTTAGCAGTATTCGTAGATTCTGGATAAAACTTTTGCCGCAATGATTCATTAAGTAAAACATCTATAGCTTGGCTTAAAATATTCATTAATACTTGGTTCAACTGCCCCATAAACAATATATTGGTGGCAAATTACCGTAATTTTTAATTATTTGAATTTCTCCTTTTAATCGACTCTTCATCAGCAGTACAATACTATCTATACAGGCGTGTAATTCTGCGGGCTTGGGATGAATTTCATCGATATGGAAAAAGTTTTGTAAGCCAGAAAAAAGTTTTTTTAATCTGTCTGCCCCAGTGCGAATACTTGTAAGAACTTTTGATAAATCTTCTGCTAAAAAATCAAATTCAATTTCTTCTTTAAGTTGGTTAATTTCCGGGGAAATTTGAGGTAGTTCTTTTTCATATTGAGCTATGAGCTTGAGTAAGTCTTGACTGTAGTTAGAAACGTAAGTTAAATTACCCCAGATAAAACCAACGGGATCGAGAATTTCGTGTGCTACGCCATCTACCAAGCGCCCTAGACGTGCCATTTTGTCATTTTGAATCATTTGGACTTGGCTGCGTTCATAGCGCACTTGAGTTTTGATTCCTTGAATTTGCCAAGCGGCGATGTTTAAGTCATGTATATCTAATAATTGGTAGGTATTGGCTGCGGTTTGGACTACGATGGGTTCTGCTAAAAGTTCAGGCGATCGCCTCAAAGTATGTTGTAGCGCTGTTAAAATCGATGTTGTTCCCGGTAGCAGCAAAATAGCTGTGCGCGCATAACTGTAAAGGACACCCAATGTTTCTTGGGTAAATAACTCTTGTCCACGAGGGCGAATCAGAAATTCCAACAGTCTTCGGCGCGAAATCATCCCCATGAATTCTCCCTGATCTAGCAAGATTGCTCCGGGTAGGAGTGGGTATTTTTCCAAAAAATGAGCAAGTTCAACGCCACTACAACTAATTTCTAGCTGAAAGTGGTATATTGGCAGTTCTTGGATTACTGAGTCTAAATTGAGGTCGCGATCGCTCGCACGAGGCAAAACTGGCGGCGAGATTAAGGGGTTAAAATCTTGTGACACTGGTAACTCTAATATTTACAAAGCTGACAAGTAATCAGCTTAAATTTTAGCAATCGCTGTCTGGGATTTGGACAGAAAGCGCCAAAATTAGATAAATTAGCAATCAACAGCGAAGTGACAAGACGCTACGCGGACATATCGATTCAGCACTAGCGCTATGCCCGAATGTTTAAACACAATGAACCCTTTATGAAATTTACTGGAAGATCACATCCTGACATATAGTTGAGAGTCAGTATAAACATGAGGTAATCCAAAATCATGGAGCTAGATGTTTATGTCCCTAAACTTGGAACAATTTTGGACATGGGACAATCTGCAAATCAGTCAGCTTCAGTAAATGCACAAGATTAAATTTAACTATTTACAACTGAACAGCGCTAATAAACGTTTAAGCATGACTAGCCACAGAACCCTAAGTTTCTGTTTAAATCAGATCAAGTTACCGATAGATACTTTTGATCCCCATTCCGATAGAATGGCTAGGCATAACCTAAAATCTTTCAACCGCTTTTGACTGCGACACCCATGAATCAACTGAACAATGGTTTCACTATATTTCTGAGTTTGCTAGTCGAGGCGATGCCGTTTTTGCTGTTTGGGGTTTTATTCTCCAGTGTGCTGCTGATTTTTATCGATGAGCGCCAATTAGTCACCAGAATGCCCAAAAATCCGGTACTGGGTGCTTTAGCAGGTAGTCTCATCGGTTTTATGTTTCCGGTGTGTGAGTGCGGTAATGTCCCGGTAGCGCGGCGGTTGCTGATGCAGGGAGTACCCACACCCGTGGCTATTGGTTTTTTGCTAGCAGCACCAACGATTAACCCTATTGTGATTTGGGCAACTTGGCTAGCCTTTCGAGATCAGCCAGAAATAGTCGTTTTACGAGTGGTATTTTCCTTATCAATTGCTGTAATTATTGCGATTGTTTTCAGTTTTCAAAAAGATGTAAAACCTCTGGTTCAACCAGCGATCGCCCGTTATCTCAAATTCAACCCACCAGTCGAGCCAGAAACTAAAGGCCGTAGCAGAGGTTACGCAGCACAACCACCAAATACAGTACCCAGTGTCTTGAAATCGGGGACTTATATTTTAGGAGGAAAAGCAGGACTGACTCAACCCTTAGATCCTAATTTATTACAGACGACCCCAGCCGCCAACCCCAATAAATCTGTAGCGGATAAACTACGCCTAGTTTTAGATAATGTCATCCAGGAATTGCGGGAATTGGGCGGCGTAATGATTTTAGGTAGTGCGATCGCCGCTTCTGTTCAAGTATTTGCTCCTCGTGACTTAATCTTCAGTTTGGGTGCGGGACACATTAGTTCCATTGTCGTCATGCTGATATTAGCCGCAGTTGTATCAGTCTGTTCCACAGTGGATTCATTTTTTGCCCTGTCTTTTGCTTCCGCTTTTAGCAGTGGTTCCCTATTAGCATTTTTAGTATTTGGCCCTATGGTTGACATCAAAAGTATTGGATTGATGTTAACCGTTTTTAATGCCAAGACTATATTCTACTTATTTGCTTTAGCGGCACAATTGACCTTTCTCTTTACCCTGTTCCTCAACTTGTATGTGCTGTAAATCAGTTAACAGTTAACAGTTATCAGTTATCAGTGATTAAGGCGGACGGTAAGGAATTTAGACCCGCAATCAACCTTTACCATTTATCGGAATTCAGTGATTAGTTTTCAATTTATTTAGTCAACGCCGATATAGCGGGATTATTCAACTCAAATATGCCTCTTGACTGATAACTGATAACTGCTATATTCTTCTTCACTGACTACTGGCTAATTACTCTTAACCAATGGCTAAAAAAATTAAAATTAACCTGCAAAATCTCTTATTCCCTTGGCTGGATGCCTTAGCAGTCACAACTTGGGGAATTTTGATGCTGCAATACTGGCTATCAGGCAAATTATATTTGTTGATTCACCCCAATTTCTTTGGGTTGGTGGTAGGTTGTGGTATCGCCTTCGTTATTATTGGCTTGTTGAAAATACGGGAAGTTTGGCGGGAACGTCGCCGGGCTGCTACCTCTAACCTTCAACATCTCAATTTATTTCCTCCTGGCTGGGGTAGTAGCTTGTTATTAACTGTGGCGATTTTGGGTTTAATGATTACACCCCGCGTTTTTGCTAGTGACACCGCCATGCAGTTGGGTGTGACTGATTTACTATCCACTGGACGCGCTCAACCCCAGTCCTTTCGTCCTTCTACTCGCCCCGAAGATCGCTCACTTGTGGATTGGGCGCGCACACTTAATGTCTACCCAGAACCAGACTCTTATACAGGTCAAGATGCCAAAGTTCAGGGCTTTGTGATTCACCCACCAGATATAGGAGAAGAATATATTTTCTTAGCACGATTTGTGCTGACTTGTTGTGCAGCAGATGCTTATCCTGTAGGATTGCCAGTTAAACTACCAGAAAATCAAAAGCGCTATCCTCCTGACACTTGGCTAGAAATAGAAGGAAAAATGATTACAGAAACTCTCGCAGGTAAACGCAACTTGACTATTGCTGCTACCTCCATTAAACAAATTCCCCAACCCCGCAATCCTTATAGTTATTAAAACTATTCTCTGACAACTGAAAACTGATCACTGATAACTGATAACTGAAAAATGGCTACATCCAAAACATCGATCCAACCATTAGATCGCGTGGCGATCGCATTTATGGTGCTACTAACTCTGTTGATTGGATTCATGATATTTAAAGGTGATGTGGTAGCCGCTCGTGTGCGAGAATTTACCTGGGAAAATCAACAAATTGGCGCAGACGATACTTCCTTCACGCTCAACTTTAGTCGCCCAATGGACATTAAAAGCGTAGAGGAAAACTTGAAAATCGAGCCGCCACTAGCAGGTAAAATTAGTTGGGCAGGGCGAAGGATGGTTTATACGCTGCTCACACCCGCACCCTATGGGACGAATTATGAAGTGCGGTTACAAGACGCAAGAGATCGGTTTGCTGAACAAGAAGGGAAAAATCGAGTCATACAGCCCTTTACAGGTAACTTTAGATCCCGCGATCGCGTCATTATGTACATAGGAGCCGATGTAGAAAATCAAGGTCAGTTAGTTCTCTACAACTTAACCCAAGAGAAAAAAAATATCATTACCCCCAAAGACCTGATTATCATGGACTTTAAGCCATTTCCAGATGGGGAAAAGATTTTATTTTCGGCTCGCACCAATAATAATCAAGACCTACTATCGGCTCAGTTATATACAGTCACAACAGGTATTTCCGCCCAACCGGAAACACCAGCAGCAGCAGCAGGTAAAGTTGACCTGATTTTAGACAATAAGCAATATCAAAACCTGAAATTTGACTTATCCCCAGATGGGACAACAATTGTTGTTCAACGAGGGAACAGAAATAATCCCAGCGATTTTGGGCTATGGTTTATGCCCAGTCATAGTAATAGTAGAGAAAGACCCACGCCCCAACGCCTAGAAAGCCAGCCAGGGGGAGACTTTCTCATCACTCCCGATAGTAAAGCCGTCGCAGTTGCCCAAGGTCAAGGAGCAGCTATTTTACCACTACAAACTGATGCCAGCAAACCCCTCGATTTTCTCCCACAATTTGGGTTAGTGCAGTCTTTCTCCAAAGATGGTTCCCAAGCAGCAATGGTAAAATTTAATACGGATTATACCAGGGATTTATTTTTGGTAACTAACCAAGGCATCCAAAAACCCCTGTTAAAAACCACAGGTTCTATTATTAATTGCCAATTTGACCCCGCTTCACCTACCCTCTACTGCTTGTTGACACAGCTCATATCCGATGAAGAATATATAGAACAGCCTTATTTAGTAGCAATTGACTTGAAAACGGGAGAACAAAAACCACTGTTGTTATTACCAATTGAACAGAGGAATGTGCAAATGAGTTTAGCACCAGATGGTTTGGGCTTGCTCTTTGATCAAGTGATGCCACAGATAGATCCCGTACCCTTATCTGCAAACGTTCTCAAGACCGAAGATGGGGAGGCGATCGCTACTAGTAGCCTATGGTTAATGCCTTTACTACCCATTGACGATGCTGCAAATAATACCATCAGACCAGAAAAACTACCTTTAGTCGGATTTCATCCCCGTTGGTTACCATAAATATAAATAAAAGTCAAGCAGGTTAAAACCCTTTCTCAGCATCTCTAAAAAAGCCTGTATATTGGTAGTGTTTAGATTCCACTCGGCCTTGATTTCCAAGGTTGACGCAGGATAAACTCATAATGTCAAAAAGGCATCAGTTCTAGAAACAAAAACATGACTAATAACTCACAATTGCGAACAGTCTAACTTAGCTTCTAGAGTAAACCCTGATCTGACGTAATTGATCAGCAATGTTAAACCGAGCAATGCTGAACACTTTTTAAGTGAGTGGGTCAAAAGTGATAAATAACTGACACCTCAAACAACAGGGCTGGAATGGAATCCCTAAATTCTGATAATTCGCTACAACCGCAGGCGGCCCCTAGCTGTCCATTTTACTCAGTTGTACCTCATGACAACATGGCAAATACACAATTGGCGCGACTCAAACCTGCGGCCGAACCACATGACTCCCAGAAAGATACAACGAAATCAGACTGGGTTGTGGAGCCTAATAGTGAACAACAAATACTTGTTGAGACTGAATTTCAAAAGCTACTAACATTGAATGAAGAATTGCGTGCAGCAAACAATGACTTGTATGAGGAAGTGGAACATCTCAAAGATGACTTCGCTGAATCAGAAAAAGCTTTACAGTGGCAGAAAAGGCGTTCTAGTGTCGCCGAGTCCATGCTGAACCAACAAACGCAAGAACTAGCCGCAGCCCAAGAACAAATTAAATCTTTATTCCAAGAGTTAGAAACAGCTGTACAAACTGTTCAACGCCAAGAAAACCTTATTGAAACTTATAAAACACAACTACAAATTAGCGAACAGCGACTGGCTAAGTTAGAGCGAGAATGTGCGCTGCTGCAAACTAACTATAACGAACAGGCTCAACAGGCATCACAATCAGAAAATACTTGTCGAGAGTTACGTAGTAGGCTCATGCGACAACAACGCCAGACCCTACAATTTAAAGCGGCTCTGGAAAAATGTCTAGAGACACCCGGAGTAAATGATTCCTCTGACGATACAGCCAACCACCAAACAAGATTTTCGAGAAAGGCTCGGTCTTTGTTTCCGAATGTGCAGCCCATTAGACCTTGGTCAGCCGAATCAGAAGCTGATGGCTTTCAACTCGATTCTCCTTGGGGTCAATGTTCCACATCACCCCCATGCAGCACTGATAATTCTGAGCCAATTCCATCATCACCGGAAAACTCGCCAGTTAAGGAAGATACACCGCCTCCCTCACAACCAGTTGCTGCGGTAATTGACGCTTCTCCCACTACATCAGAATCTATTTCATCTCTGGGGTCATCAAAGTTAGATGATCAATTGGATAGTTTGATCCAATTGTTTTTTACTACTGAGTCTGCATCTGCATCACCACCCACTGCGGAAATTAACTTAGACAGCCCTCAAACTGAAGCACTTGTTGGGGAAACTCAAGAGACAACCGTTGAAAATGTTCAGCAATCAGAAACTTTACCAGAACAGCAAGTCGAAATATTTACAGTCGAGGAAGATTCCCCGCCTTCATCTGTAAATCATTCCCCAGAGTCTTCCATTTTGCCTTTTAGCGAGACGACTGCTGATAGCTCACCTGGCATCCCATTGGAAAATTATTGGTTAGAAAACGCACAAGTGCATCAGACTAATTTGACTGCCAATGATTCTTGGGATTACGCCAATGATACTCAATCGCCCTCACCAGTGGTTTATCCCCAGCGTCCACCGAAAGGTCGTAAGTCTTTGTCATCAGTAGAACTACCGAATTTTCGCCCAAGCAATCAATCTAAAAATACTCAATGATTTGAGATTGATTATGGTGGGTGAGCAGGAGCCTCACCCACCGGACAATTTTTGGGTAACTTATGGGGAAAAATCCCGCAACTAATTCAGAATTTTTGCTTCTGATTTGGGGATAATGGCATCTGGATTGACTTGTGCTGGCTGATTTGGCGATAGCGCCAGCGCTGACTTGTCAGTTCGCCGTTGAGCAGCAGCGATCGCATAATTAATCACCAACAGCCGGAACCATAATGCCGGATAGCGGGGTTCCAGCCAAGGTTTAATCCCCACCAAGAAACGCGGGAACCATCCACTCAGTAAAGCACTGACGAGGGAATGAACACCGAAATTCACATAATTACCCAGCCACCGGACTAAATCCCTAAATCCCGCTAATTGCCAAATCCATAACAGCAGGGCGGGATTTTTGCGCGCTGCTTTGAGTGCAAGGCGGTTAAAAGTCCACCAATCACACCGATCTTTAATGAAATTATCGGCTACCGCTTGTGGTTCATCTGCTAACAACCCAAAGAAGGTATTCAGCATTGAGTTAATTCGTTGGGGTGGTAAAAATTTCCCAGTCGGAACCATCATCCCCTTAGAAAATAGCCAGGTTACAGAAACGTTACTTTGGTAGGCGCGAATCCTGTTTAAATTGCCAAAACTCAGCAAGTCATGCTTGAGGGCTGTATCTAACAGTGTTGTTAAACGGTCTAAATTGCGAATTAGAGAACCAAAACCCGTGAACACCAGGGGAGACTGGAGGGATGCAGCATCACCAATGGCAATCAATCTATCAAAGGCAATGGTGCGATCGCTACTTCCCACACTAAAATGCCCCGGAATATAGCCAAATGTCGGCTTTTTCCACACCAATTTATCTAAATCACAGCGCCGATACTCTGGCAAAATCGAGAAAAAGTCCTCGTACATCTCCAGCAACGAACCGGGATTTACTGCATTGACTTCGTGGTAATGAAATAAATAAATTGTCAGTTCTTCCCCAAATCCGGGAAATAATTCCCAAATCAATTGTCTTCCCCTGGAAATATCGCCGTGACTGTAAAGCACATCTCCATATTGGGAATCCCAAACCCCTGGCTCAAATCCCCCCTCAATCACTGCGCCCACCGTCGGACATACACTGTCAAAAGCACGACCACCATTTAATTGCCAAGCGATGGGGGAAGCTGTTCCCATAGCATCAATTAACAGTCGCCCACTAACTTGCTGCTCATTTTTACTGGGTAAATGCTTGACTGTAATCTCCACTTGTGAGTTGTCAAGATCAGCACGTAGAAACTCTGTTTCATCCCAGATATCCCCCCCGGCATCTCGGAGTTTTTCACCGCACATCCGCAGCCATTTCTCCGAATCCAAGGCGATATTTAACACCGTTGGGGTGTGTAGGATAGGCGATCGCAATTTAGGCGGATTGTTCCCATCAAAAAATTTATTAAATCCGTCCTTGTATTCCCGAACAATCACAGTTTCTAACTCGGCGGCTGTTACCAAACCCAAATTAATTAAACTTTGCAGTTCATCACGAGAAATATTCCATTCTCGATTCATCCGTCCAAAAGGTAAGCGTTCCACTAGCAGCACTTTATAACCCAATCTAGCCATAACAGCCGCATGAATTACCCCTAATGCGCCGCCAATATAGATCAAGTCGTAAGTAGGAGAAGAAGACGAGGACGAAGATGTTATACTACGTTCTCCCTGCTGTCCCCCAAATCCTCCGCTTTGCGAAAAAATGACTTGACGAGGCTGCCGAGGATTCCGTACTCCTTCGCGCCATCTTTGCTCCCACCAGTAGGCACGATTGAGGTCATATTCCCCATTAGGCATTTGCTGAAAATACTTAACTGTCAGAGGATAATCATTGGCTAGTTCCTCGAAAATCGATTTTTGGGAATCAATGGTTGGAGGTTCAGGGTATTTATGGGAAAATTTCTGCCTAATTTCATAACTTAGACGTTGCAGGATTTGTCCTTCTCGAAAAACGGGCTGATCTGCCCAACGAAAAACTTTCAGATAAGTAGTACGCTGCACAGACCAGACGAATACAGAAAGTTCGCTCGGTAATTTTTCGGTAATCGCCGCATCAGCATTTGTAGTTTCTGCCGGGATTTTCAGGCGAAAGCCATCAGGTCGGAGTAATTTTTCCCCGGTTCCTGGTTCAAAATCTTTTTGCAGCCAACTCAGTACAGTCGCAATGTCCGGTGTGGGAACTTCCAAATAAAGTATTTCTTTCATGATTTTTTGCTGACATCTCCGATGAATCTATTCACTCAGACAGATTTTATAAAGGCAGAAACTAAGCTAGACTCCGCCCTATTGGTTCAATAAAGATTGAGTAAAGAAGTTTTAATAGTTTGTCAAAGTTTATTGTTCATTTTGTATTTTTTTTACCCTACGCCATGAATTATCCCATCCCAGACAGTCCCCAGGAAATTTTTGCTCTGCGTCAACAGCCCATTGACGCAGAATTAGTAGCCTCAGCCATCGCCGGAGTCATCAAACTGGTTCGCGCTCAGGGACAATCCTTGGAGGAATTCACCGCTCAACTACTAGCTGATGACCCCATGCTAGACCACCAGCAACGGCGTTGGCTGAGTCAATTAGTTACCCAATCCTGGGAACAATTTTCTTGATGGTCATTAGTCAATCAATTTTAGATTTTAGATTTTAGATTTTGGATTAGACTGCAATCTAAAATACTCGCTTCGCTGCGTACGGTTCGCTAACGCAAATCCAAAATCCAAAATTCTTTGCTCCCCACCCCCCCACACCCCCCACACTCCCCACACCTCCCACACCTCCCACACTCCCCACACTCCCTACTCCCCACTCCCCACTCCCCACTCTGGGGAATGTAACAACAAACCATATTCCAATCCCTCTACCACTGCTTGATAGGAAGCTGCCAAAATATTGGGCGAAACTCCTACAGTCGTCCAGCGTTGAGAACCAGTACCTGATTCTACTAATACACGAGTTTTAGCGGCTGTACCTGTATGTCCGTTGAGAATCCGCACTTTATAATCTGTCAACTCAAAGGTGGCAATTTGGGGATAAAAGTTGACCAAAGCTTTGCGTAAGGCGGCATCTAAAGCCGCAACGGGTCCGTTTCCTTCGGCTGCTTCGAGAATATTTTTGCCATTAACACCTATTTTCACCGTGGCTAGGGCATTGTTCCTTTCTTTACCTTCCACTAAATCACAATGTACTTGAAAGCCTTTGACTTCAAAGAACTGCTGACGCTCACCCAAAGCTTCGTACATCAAAAGTGCAAAACTCGCCTCTGCTGCTTCAAATTGATATCCTTCACTTTCTAATTCTTTGAGGCGTTGTAGAATTTGTCGGGCGGCTGGTTTGTCTTTATCTAGTTCAATACCAAATGTTCGAGCTTTGGCTAAAACATTACTGAGTCCAGATTGTTCGGAAATGACGATGCGGCGACGGTTACCGACTTGTTCTGGTTGAATGTGTTCGTAAGTTAGGGGATTTCGTTCTACTGCTGAGACATGGATACCACCTTTATGTGCAAAAGCTGAACGTCCCACAAAGGGCGCGTGTTCATCGGGGGCGAGGTTTACTACTTCACTCACAAAGCGACTAGCTTCTGTAAGTTGATTTAGCTGGTGTTCAGCTATACAGCTATAACCAAGCTTCAGTTGTAGATTGGGAATTAATGAACAGAGGTTAGCATTACCACATCTTTCACCGTAGCCGTTAATTGTACCCTGTACCATTTTCGCCCCTGCCATGACGGCAGCTAAGGCATTAGCCACGGCTGTTTCTGAATCGTTATGAGTGTGAATACCAATTTGGGGAATTGGTTGTTGAGTATTGACTGATGACACATGATTAATGACTGATTCCACTATTTGACTAATTTCGTGGGGTAAAGTACCGCCATTTGTATCACAGAGGACTAGCCATTCGGCACCAGATGCGATCGCAGCTTCTAATGTCTGTAAAGCATAATCGCGATTTTGCTTGTAGCCATCAAACCAATGTTCGGCATCATAAATCACGCGTCGCCCTTGAGAACAAAGATACTCGATAGTATCGCTAATCATGGCGAGATTTTCTGCTAAAGTCGTCTTGAGTCCGGCTGTAACGTGTAAATCCCACGATTTGCCAAAAACTGTTACCCAACGAGTACCCGCAGTCAGAATCGCTTGCAGCATTGGCTCAGTTTCCGCCGTGGTGTTAGGGCGGCGTGTGGAACAAAAGGCCACGATTTCTGCTTGTTTAAGCGGATATTCTTGCAATTGCCAGAAGAACTGAACATCCTTGGGATTGGCACCAGGCCAACCACCTTCGATGAAGGGAACCCCCAGTTGGTCGAGTCTGCGGGCAATGCGTAACTTATCTTCTATAGAAACTGATAACCCTTCGCGCTGTGTGCCATCTCGTAGCGTGGTGTCATAGAGCCAAAGTTGAGGTGAGGGGTGTATGGTCATAAAACTGCGACTTGCGAGACAACGAGTAAGGCGATGTGCCAATATACAACAAAAAGCCAGTCTGGAAATTAATATATGCCCAAGGTACTAGCTCAGGGTAAGACAATTGAGTGCGATCGGGGAGCTAAATTAGGTCGAGTTTTGCAGCACAACGGTATTGACCTCTACAATGGCGGTGCTAAGTTAATCAACTGTCGAGGAATTGGCAGCTGTGGAACTTGTGCAGTCAAGGTAGAAGGTGAGGTATCTGCCGCAAATTGGCGCGACAAAGCCAGACGTTCCCTTCCTCCCCATTCTCCTACAGCAGAACTGCGTTTAGCCTGTCAAACTCAGGTACTAGGGGATGTAAAAGTCACAAAATTCGCTGGATTTTGGGGAGAAGGTTCTCAAATAGTATGGACACCAGAAGGTTAGGTTAACAAAGGAGAAAAGATCATATGGGTAGATGGACTCCACTAATGCTTATGGGCGGAGGCTTGGCAATTTTACTTGGGACATTATTGGGGATCAATTTTCCCATAGGTGGACAACAAGTTGCCAATAATGATGCTCCTGACGGCAGAACATCCAAAGTACTCCCAGCTAATATTAATGTTAATAGCTCTTCTCCTAGTAGGAGTACAAGTAACGATACCGCCTCTGAAAGTAGAGGTAGGGTGGCACAGGATAATTTTTCTACTCCTGACGACAGAAGCACTATTGCCCAAAGTAATGATTCTTCCTCAACCTCTGACACTACACCAGGTACAAGCACTGGCGTACAGTCGGACAGAATGAATCAGGATAGACAACCTATTCGGGCTTTGTGGTAAATCTGGATAGTCTTTAGGAGTCGTGAAGCGTCAAGCCCCCGTTATTTATGCGGGGGAGTGGGTCAATATTTATGAGCAAGTCCTAAGTTGACAATTTCATAGACAAAACTATACTTATGTTGACAAAAGTCAATATATATTTTAGGAAAAAATCAACTACTTGATATATAATACGGTGATATCAAGTATTGAATTGAGACTATTGCCGACGCGAAAACCAAGCAATGATGGTGGTAGTCTTTTTCAGAAACTTAATTGGAACACAATCGCGTCTGGCTAAGGCGTGAAAGTCTACTGAGGGATAACTGCTCCCATGCTCCCGTTGAAGTAGAAAGTAAAGTCTAGTTTTGTCTAGGTTTTATATAGCAGTTATTAGTTAGTAAATACCTCATGATAAATGACTAATGACTAGTGACGTTTTAATTATTGGTGGCGGTGCGATTGGCTTGGCGATCGCCGTAGAATTAAAATTGCGCGGAGGCTCAGTCACCGTGCTTTGCCATGATTTTCAGGCGGCTGCTACCCACGCCGCCGCCGGGATGTTAGCACCAGATGCCGAAAATATCCCTAATCCGGTAATGGGTTCTTTGTGTAGGCGATCGCGTGCCTTATATTCAGACTGGACGCAAAAACTCGAAGATTTGACTGGTTTAAATACTGGTTACTGGCCTTGTGGAATATTAGCACCAGTTTATCAAGGACAAGGGGACAAATTAAATGCTTCCACCACTGCCCACACTGCCCAATTCCCATACTGGCTAAATCAAGCCGCAATTCATCAATATCAGCCAGGATTGGGTTCGGAAGTAGTTGGTGGCTGGTGGTATCCTGAAGACGGACAAGTTGATAATCGTGCTTTAATAAATGTACTGAGGACAGCTGCTGAGTCCCTTGGTGTTGAATTCAAAGATGGTATTAAAGTAGAAGCATTTTTACAGCAGCAAGGAGAAGTACAGGGTGTACAAACCAACACAGGAGTAATTCGTGCTGCTCATTATGTCTTAGCCACAGGTGCTTGGTCTAATGAATTATTACCATTACCTGTAAATCCTCGCAAAGGACAAATGCTGAAAGTGCGAGTACCGGATTTTATCCCAGAATTGCCCCTGACACGAGTTTTATTCGGAGATAATATTTATATCGTACCGAGGCGCAACCGTTCTATCATTATTGGGGCAACGAGCGAAGATGTCGGCTTTACGCCCCACAATACGCCCGCAGGTATTCAAACCTTACTACAACAAGCTATTAGCCTATATCCTCAATTACAGGATTATCCCATTCAGGAATTTTGGTGGGGATTTCGACCAGCTACACCCGATGAGTTACCGATTTTCGGTACTAGCCACTGTAAAAATTTAACTTTGGCTACAGGTCATTATCGTAATGGTATATTACTTGCGCCCATAACCGCAGCATTAATTGCCGATTTGATTTGGTCACAAAAATCTGACCCCATATTGTCTAATTTCCACTATTCCCGCTTTCATAGCCAGTCATCTACTCCCACTTCTATGTTCACCCACTCTGCTAACTTCTCTAAGGGAAATATTGCCGTTAAAGATGCAATTCATCCCGTCTCTATAGATTCACCACTTGTAATCGCTGGCAAAACTTTTCAATCTCGTTTAATGACGGGAACCGGCAAATATCGCAGCATTGAAGAAATGCAGCAAAGTATTGTTGCTAGTGGTTGCCAAATTGTCACTGTGGCAGTAAGAAGGGTGCAAACTAAAGCCGCAGGGCATGAGAATTTAGCCGAAGCTCTGGATTGGACAAAAATCTGGATGTTGCCCAATACTGCCGGCTGTGAAACCGCAGAGGAGGCAATTCGTGTGGCTCGTTTGGGGCGAGAAATGGCGAAACTATTGGGACAGGAAGATAACAATTTTGTGAAATTAGAAGTAATACCTGATCCTAAATATTTACTTCCTGATCCGATTGGGACGCTACAAGCGGCAGAACAGCTAGTGAAAGAAGGTTTTGCCGTACTGCCTTATATCAATGCCGATCCGATGCTAGCCAAGCGCCTAGAAGATGTTGGTTGTGCCACAGTCATGCCTTTAGCGTCGCCCATTGGTTCGGGACAAGGGCTAAAAACCACTGCTAATATTCAAATTATCATTGAAAATGCCAATATACCAGTAGTGGTAGATGCCGGAATTGGCGCACCATCAGAAGCTGCTCAGGCGATGGAATTAGGTGCAGATGCTTTATTAATTAATAGTGCGATCGCTCTTTCCCAAAACCCCCCAGCAATGGCTCAAGCCATGAATTTAGCAGCAGTAGCCGGTCGTTTAGCATATCTAGCTGGCAGAATGCCCCTGAAAACCTACGCCAGTGCAAGTTCACCTCTGACTGGCACAATTATTAATTAGGGATCGGGGAGCGTGGGAGTGGGAAATTAAAGTAACCAGCTGCTGAACAAGCTTTCCTATTCTCCCCTACCTCAACGTAAATATTTGTATCTTACCAGGAGAGCAGAATATAGCGTATATGTAACATGAAACGAATAAAAGCAGATAAAAAGGAATTAATTCATGCCCTATACAAACGAAGAAGGCGGTCGTCTGAACAATTTTGCCAGTGAACCCAAGGTTTATCAAGCAGAACCTCCGACAAACAAGCAAAAGATTACCTATATTTTATTAGGACTCGCTGGCGCTGGTTTAGTTGTTGGTTTGATTTTTGTTGCCTTCTCTGTTTCTAATGTCGGTTGAGCAGAATATTTTTTAATATAATTTAATATTTGGGTTTTCAAGGTTCCCATGTTATCGGGGTCCTTGTTTTTTATTTTTGTTAGAATGATATGGGAGGAAAAAGTATAAATATATACTATTAACTTTGCCAAATCTGAAAAACATAATTTATATGAAAAATGTTTGGGCTTCTTAGCCGTCATGAGCGTGAATGATACTACACATCTCAATAATTTTACTTGGAACCGACAAGTATATCATCGTTTAAAACTTGCCCTAAGTCTTGGTTTAAGACGACAAGTTTTATTAGCAGTTAACGATAATTTACACTTACGAAATCAAGTAGCTGCTCGCTTGCATTCTACTTTAGCTTATCCAGTGGGACAAGTGCTATATCAACCTGTAGATGGTCATGAAACTAGCACTCCTGCTTATCCGCGTTTAGTCACATTGAGGTTGAATTTAAGTGATCCCAATCCCATAGATCATATAAATCAATGGCTGGCTAATTATCCACCACCAATTGTAGGTGCATCAAAAGATACAACTGGAAGACCTTTACCAATACCGATATTTCAAATTGTAGGTGTGGAACAGTTAACTAAGCAACCAGTAGCGATACAGCGTTTATTTTTACACTATCTACGCTTAAGTGATGAGAATTTTTCTAATCCAGAGTCGAATCGGTTTCTAGAATCGAGCCTACTGTTGTGGGTATCGCGTCCTTGGTTGTCTGCTATTCAACAGTCAGCACCACAGTTTTGGCGTTGGCGTACTGGTGTGTTTGTGTTTGCGGGGGAACCGACACCAACAACCCAAAAACAAGGTTATTCAGAAAGTTCTGAGCGTTCGAGAAATTGGGATGTAGAAGATATTGAGGAATCTGTTTTCGATGAATCAGTCATGGAAGCGGAACTCAAAGCCAAATCTACGAATGGCTTAAAATTTGGGGATGACTTTGACTTTGCGGTGGAATCACCTCCGAATCATCCCGGTAAAGAGGAAGAAGTTTCCGCCTTAAATTCGGAATTATTCAAGACTCGAACGCAGCAACACAAATCCACTGCTCAATTGAGTCAAGGTAATAGCTTATTGCCATTGTCGTTGTCTCATATTAGCAAGGAGTTAACCGAGTTAATCATACCAACAATCAACCAGACGACTACTGAAGATGGAGAGGATAACCAACAAGCGCCACAAATTCTCTTAGAGATTGAAGCACTACACTCACAACAAGCCTCTGGAGAGGTATTGGCAGAAGGGTATCATAAGTTAGGAAATTTATATCGTGTACGCATTGAACAGGGAAAATCAAGTCTAGAAAATTTGATGGTGGCAATTCTCGCCTATCAGGAGGCGATCGCCTATGATGAGAGTTCACCCCAACTGCCAGATATTTTAAATGATTTGGGTACACTCTATTGGATGCTGTCCCGCCAGCCTGATAACTCAGGGGATGGGAAAGTTTATATAGAGCAGGGAATTGAATTTTATCATTTGGCTTTAAAGCTGATATCTCCCCAAGAACAGTCAGAAACCTATGGAAGGGTACAAAATAATTTAGGTACTGCTTATGGTGATTTAGCTCGTTTTGCTAACCCATCGGAGAATTGGCAACAAGCAGTATTAGCTTACAGTGAAGCGCTGCGGTATCGTACAGCCGACATGGAACCGTTAAAGTATGCTGCTTGCCAAAATAATTTAGGCACTGCTTATTGGCATTTAGGGCAGTATAATCAACCTGTGGAGAATTTAAAGAAAGCGATCGCCTCATACAGCCAGGCGTTGGTTCACTACAGCCCCGAACAGGAACCGTTGAAATATGGCATGATTCAAAATAATATCGGCACTGCCTACTGGAATTTAGCACAATACAACGAACAACCGGCGAAAAATCTGCAACTAGCCATTGATGTTTACAGGGAAGCTTTAAAATATCGCACTCCAGCTAATGTTCCTAGTGCTTGCGCTGCTACACAAAATAATCTGGGTACTGCATACTGGCATTTAGCAAACTTATCTCAAACAACTAAAGAGTTACGACAAAAGTTCTTACGATTGTCTATTGAAGCTTATGATGAAGCTATTGCTTTGGCTCACTCTCTGAGCGGTATACCTTTAAGTTTTGATTTGTTTGCTGCTCACAATAATTTGGGATTAGCTCATTATCAGTTAGTTACAGATAATTCTTTTAATGGTGACAAAGAGGCAATTTCACAACATTTACAAGCAGCATTACATCATCATTTGCAAGCTTTAAATGGATTTAGCAAACAACCAGAGGCTTATCAAATAACTTTCACTTATGTGGTGAAAACAATTCGGGCTTTCCACGCTGAGTTAGGGATACAGGGACAAAATTTGGGTTTATCTCAAGTTCCAGGTCATTTGTTAACGGAAATTTTACCTCAGTTGTAGAGTCAGGAAACATCACCCCAACCCTCTGCTTAGTAAAGAAACCTAAGAAACCTCACCCCAACCCTCTCCTTACTAAGGAGAGGGCGTAGTCAAGAGATGGGGAAATTTCATAGGACTTACGCAAGAACTCTTTGAAACCCTCTTGACTTCTCCCTTGGCGCTAGCCTCTCCCTTTGGGAGAAGGGGAGACGCTACGCGGTAAGCGTTCGCGGAGCGTCTCGTAGAGAAGCTATGCCGTTGGCGTTCGCGTAGCGTGTCGCAGACAAGCCTCTCGTAGAGAAGGCTTTACGTGGTTAGTTTTTTCATAATTTTGCGTAAGTCCTTTTTCAGTTAAAGGGTCGGGACTAATGCTTTTAATGCAAAAATCTTTTCCATGACATCTGCGACTACTTTATCTGGCGTAGAAGCACCAGAGGTAACTCCTACAACAATTTTGCCATTGGGTAGCCAGTTTTGTGCGATCGCTAATTCTCCATTTAACTGGCGATGTTCAATCGCATCTGCTGATTTGATGCGTTCTACACAATCAATGTGATAGGAAGGAATTTCCCTCTCAGCCGCAATTTGTTGTAATTGTGCGGTATTTGATGAATTAAAGCCACCAATTACGAGCATTAAGTCCAAATCGTGTTGTACTAATTCTAACATGGCATCTTGCCGTTCTTGGGTAGCATCACAGATGGTGTTAAAGCTTTGGAAATGCTGATTTAACTCAATGGTTCCATACTTCTGCATCATTGTTCGCTCAAACAACTTGCCAATTTGCTCAGTTTCATCTTTGAGCATGGTGGTTTGGTTAGCAATACCCACTCGTTGTAAGTCCTGATCAGGGTCAAATCCTGCGGAACAAGCTTTAGCGAATTTTTGCAAAAATTCCTGGCGATCGCCACCATTGAGAATATAATCTGCAACATAATGGGCTTCTTGTAAATTCAGCACAATCAGATATTTGCCAGCAAAAGAACTGGTAGCAATTGTTTCTTCGTGCTTATATTTACCGTGAATAATGGAAGTGTAAGCAATTTTTTTGTGTTTTTCTACAGTATTCCAAACTTTAGATACCCAAGGACAAGTTGTATCGACAATTTTGCAACCTTGATTATGGAGAATTTGCATTTCTTGCACGCTGGCTCCAAATGCGGGTAGGATGACCACATCACCGGTTTCCACCACCGAAAAGTCTTTGTTACCAGCTTCCACAGGGATAAATCCGATATTCATTTCCTGCATCCGTTGATTCACAGAAGGATTGTGAATAATCTCATTAGTAATCCAGATGCGTTCAGTGGGGAAATGCTGACGGGTTTCATAAGCCATTGCGACAGCGCGTTCTACACCCCAGCAAAAACCAAAGGCTTGGGCTAGTCGGATGGTGACATCGCCTTGTTCCCAGATGTAATTGCGATCGCGAATTTCCTGAATCAAGCTACTTTGATACTCAGATTGTAACTGAGAAGTAACTTCTGCTTGGTGACCAAATCCCTTACGATTGTAATTTTCCGAATGTTGGAGCGATCGTTTAAAAGCTTTTGTATCCATTATTGTTGCAATTTAAATTACTATTTCTTATTTTCTCGTGCCATGAGGCGATTTTAGGAAAATGGGAAAAATATTAAGTGGAATTTAAGCCCATTCCCCACACTCCCCAGAAGAAGCAGGGGCGCACCGGAGCACCGGAGCAAGGGGGAGTGAGAAATTACTTTAAAACTTCCGGTTACTTAACAACCGTTCCTCTTCTCCCCTGCCCCCTGCCCCCTGCCCCCGTTCCTCTTCTCCCTACTCCCCATTCCCCAATTCCATATTGCTATACATTTGTAACGCAGTACGCCAAACTACATAACCTGTGGGATTGAGATGTAAGCCATCAGTAGTAAATTCACTGCGAAGATTACCCTGTTCGTTAGTAAATAAAGGATACAAATCAAGATATTTCACACCGACTGTGCTAGCTGTGCTTTGCAGTTGTTGATTTAACTGGCGAATCCGACTGTTGGGAAGGGTTAGCAGTTTCTCTCTTCCCTCCCAAGTGGCTTCTTTATCCCCATGAGGCAAAATTGACTGAACGACAATTTCTGCTTTGGGATGCGTCTTGCGGAGGTAAGTCATAATTTGCCGTTGATTCTCTAAAATGACTGGATCACTTACCCCCCGGATGAGATCATTAATGCCAATCATCACAAAAATTATCTCTGGCTGGGTACTGTCAAATAAGTCTAATCTTTTTAATAGTCCATCGCTAGATTCACCGGAAATCGCCTGATTGAGCCAATTTCTGTCGTCGGGTAAAAACTGTGGGGGAAACCACAGAGTCAGGGAATCTCCTGTGAGGATGCTTAAATTCTCAGGAGGTTGTTCAGAGGCTACTTTGGCTTCTTGCTTGAGAATATCTACCCACTGCTGATAAGTGAGTTGATGACGGGGCCCTAAATCTGGTGAGATGGCTGGGGTTTGACGAACTTTATCCGGGGAGAATGGATTACCAAAAACATCTGTAAATCGCTGCTGTTGCCAAATGAGCAAGATGACTGCCAACATTAGTATGCTGTTGGTTACCAGCAAGAAAAATCCCCAGAGCGGAAAAGTTTTTGCAGAAGTGGACACAAATAGCAAAATATACCAATAATTTGACTCAGATTTTAAATCCTTAGCGCCAATATGTCATTAGCACTCAGCACTCAATACTGTTCGGTTAAGCAAATTCCTGAGCCGAAAACCCTTGTAGAGACGTTCCATGGAAAGTCTCTACATCCCTTAACCGAAAGGTATTGACTCAGCACTTCCTATAACTTTAAGCCAGAAAAAATTTTGCATGAAAAAACCCGCCGCTAGGATCGATCTCAAAAATCTCATGGGCGGGTTCAGCAATCAATCCGCTACTCGGAGTGCAGCGTCATTGATACACCGTCAACAACTAAGGACAAATGACAAATGACAAATGACTAATTAATATTTGTCTTGTGATACTCCGGCTGAACCATATCCTTCAGGAAATCCGCCAGGGTTAGTTTCTGTGAGAAATCCATGATATGCTTCCATACCGTGTTCGCTGATATCTAAACCTTCTAATTCCTCTTCTCTAGATACTCGGATACCTAAAGTAGCCTTGAGGAACAGCCAGAAGATGCTGCTAAAAACAACTGTCATTCCACCTACACTCAGAACGCCAACCAATTGAATTAATAACTGTCCCAAGCCACCGCCGGCGAATAAACCCGCAGTTGGTCCAGCACCTTCACCGTACCAGGAATAAACGCCAGGACCGACAGACCAAAGACCAACGGCTAGAGTTCCCCAGATACCGCAAACTAGGTGAACTGAGGTGGCTCCTACTGGGTCATCAATGTGGATTTTGTCAAAGAGTGTGACGGAGAAAACGACGATAATTCCGGCAATAAAGCCGATAATTAAAGAAGCAGGAATACTCACGTAAGCACAAGAAGCTGTAATTCCCACCAAGCCAGCCAATACGCCGTTGATAATCATGGATAAGTCTGGCTTACCTAAGTAAATCCAAGCTGTACCTGTAGCGGCGATTCCACCCGCAGCAGCGGCCATGTTAGTAGTCAGAGCTATATGAGCGATCGCATTTCCATCAGCAGCCATTGTGGAACCGGGGTTAAAACCAAACCAGCCCAACCAGAGAATTAAACAGCCCAAGGTCGCAATACTCATATTGTGACCAGGTATAGCCACTATTTGCTGGTCTTGATATTTACCGATCCGTGGTCCGAGAAATGCGGCTCCCATTAAAGCAGCCCAACCACCTACAGAGTGAACGACGGTAGAACCAGCAAAATCCCAAAATCCAAATTCACTTAACCAACCACCACCCCAAATCCAATGTCCGGTAATGGCGTAGGCAATACCTACAAGTAGGACGCTGAAGATTAAGAAGTCAGCAAATTTAATTCTTTCGGCTACCGCACCAGAAACAATTGTGGCGGCAGTTCCCGCAAAGGCCAATTGAAATAAAAATTTGGCGGCTAAAGGCACACCAGCCCAATTCAGAGAACTGAAGACACCTTGATAAGCATCGCCTGTGACAGGACTGTTATCTGCTCCTAAGAGGAAAAACCCAGAAGTTCCCAAGAAGTTATTACCGTCGCCAAACATGAAACCAAAACCAATTGCCCAAAAGGTAACACTAGCGAGAGCAAAAACAATTAAGTTTTTTGAGAGAACGTTGACGGCGTTTTTCTGGCGACAGAACCCGGTTTCTAACATCCCGAAACCAGCATTCATAAAGAATACTAAAAAAGCGGCGATCGCTACCCAAAGAGTATCCAGAGCAACTTTAAGTTCTGCTGTTGTTGGCCCTGCATCTGGTGTTTGGGCAACTGCGACATAACCCCAGCCCAAAACAATCAAACAAGCTAAAGGTAAGCAGGCTTGCCAACTGGGAGAAAGCTGCTTAATTGCTAAATTAAATCCCTTGATTTTTGAGTTTAATCGTATACTTTTAGCCGATTTTATTGCCGATATTCGTCTATTTTTGATTCTTGATTTCTGTTTGTACATGAGTATGAATTACATCCTCCAACCTTGAATGAAAAAAACAAGTTTAGCAAAAAAAATACCGCCCAAACTTAACCCCGGTGGTTCTTGATGCCACTGGTTTACAAAGCATAAATTCAGATAACTCAATTAGGAGTTTAAGAAACTATTGGTACATTTGTAAACATTTTTTGATGATTTGATTAAGAAAATATTATGCAGTTTCCGAAACATTCCACCCTCCTGCACTTAATGTTTAATCGGTCAATATGATGCTTTAGGAAGAATCAGCCCAACAATTGGCAATTTTTACGTTAAAATCACACTAAACGGTGATAAAGAATACTGTAACTTTACTGCTGTAACCTCCCAAAACTTGGGCATGATTACAGTAGGTTCCTTGATAAACCTCGATAAAGTGAACAATAAATTTGATTGATTTTCTATTTACTCAAGCTGTAATTCTGTATGATCAGATACTATTTTTTTTTGCTTGACTCTTTTAGTAGTCTGGAGGTTTTTCCCGGAGGAAACTATATCCTTTACAGTGTCAGCATTCTCTGACTTCAGGAGAGAAAAGTCAAGAAGATTATTAAATTTTTATAAAATAAATGCATAACTGGTTATTATCAAGTCATGTTTAAATTTTGACTTGCTGCTAAAATTTTGGCGATTGTGCTATGACAATTCTTGTTGCAAATATTGCTCATAGCCTAGTTGTTCGAGTTTGGCTTGTTTTGCTATTACCGATTCACAGAGGCTTTGGCGGTATTGTTGCACTTTTTCGAGTAATTCTGGTAGCTGGGTTGCGAGAATTTGCACCGCTAAAAGTCCAGCATTTTTGGCGTTACCTATTGCTACTGTTGCCACGGGAATACCCCCAGGCATCTGTACAATGGAATACAAAGAATCAACGCCTTGTAAGTTGCGAGTCGCTACGGGAACGCCAATCACTGGCAGTGGGGTTAAAGATGCTACCATTCCGGGAAGATGGGCTGCACCGCCTGCGCCGGCAATAATTACCTTAAGCCCTCGTTTATGGGCTTGTTGGGCATATTGTACCATGCGTTCTGGAGTGCGATGGGCTGAAACAATTGCTACTTCTGTTTCTACACCAAATTCTTCACAAATTGCGATCGCATCTTTCATTGTGGGCAAATCTGAATCACTGCCCATGATAATACCGATAAGAGGAGCCATATTAATTTTAGATTTTAGATTTTAGTAACTAATGTGATGTGATGATCAAAGCAACACAAAACCCCATAGATATTATCAATGCACGAGTACCTAGTTATCAAGATTTACAAAGAATTTCAGTGAACGATGAGGGAATAATTCAGCAAATTTCACCAATGAGTCAGGGATTTCCCGATTATTGTGCGCCTTTATTGGATGTCGCCGGTGATTGGATTTCGTTCGGTGGTGTTGATTTACAGATTAATGGGGCGTTAGGTTTAGCGTTTCCCGATTTAAAGGCTGATAATGCTCATATTATCCCCAAAATATCGCAATTTCTCTGGGATGTTGGGGTTGATGGATTTTTACCCACTGTAGTTACTACTTCTGTGGATAATATACAGCGAGCGATCGCCATAATTGCCAAAATTATTCCCACTCAAAAAGTCGGTGCAAAGATTCTGGGGGTACATCTAGAAGGGCCATTTTTAAACTATCAAAAGCGGGGCGCACACCCAGCCGAATATTTGTTACCTCTGACAATTGAGCAAGTAAACAGAGTCTTGGGTGATTATGCCCATGTTGTCAAAGTTATCACTTTAGCCCCAGAATTAGACAGCACAGGGGAAGTAATTCCATATTTGCGTTCTTTGGGCATAATTGTCAGTTTAGGGCATTCCCAGGCGACAGCAACCCAAGCACAAGCGGCTTTTAAACAAGGGGCAGCAATGGTAACTCATGCTTTCAACGCCATGCCGCCATTACATCACCGTGAACCGGGACTATTAGGTGCAGCAATTACCCATCCTGATGTGATGTGTGGTTTCATTGCCGACGGTGAACACGTTACACCCACCATGCTGCAAATTCTCCTCCGCGCCAGCCACCAAGCACAAGGGCTATTTTTAGTCAGTGATGCCCTCGCACCTCTGGGGCTACCCGATGGCGTGTATCCTTGGGACAGTCGGCAAATTGAAGTGAAAAACGGTACAGCCAGATTATTGGATGGGACTTTATCAGGGACAACTTTACCCTTATTAGTGGGAGTGCAGAATTTGGTAAACTGGGGAGTGTGTGATCTAGAAAGTGCCATAACTTTAGCTACAAATGCACCTAGAAAAGCAATAAATTTACCCGGAATTATTTCCAGTCCAGCCGCCAATTTGTTACGCTGGTACAGAGATGAAAATACAAAACAACTAACTTGGCAAAGATTATTTAGCTGAATTCTTGGACATAAATGCAATGACAACTAATTTACCTCTGAAATTTTCGCACTTACCTAAAAGTTTGCCCTTAGATGCTGCTGTCCGCATCGATTTTGTAGAAAGTGTGCCGATATTTCGGGCTTCTAGCTTAGTTCAGGGACGAATTGAAGCATTATTAATGAAACAAAAAGAGTTTACCCTGACTACGGAAGAAGAAACAGAATTAGATGAATATGAAGAATTAGATGATTATCTGAGTTTGGTAAATCGAATTATCAGAAATACGTTCCTAAATCAAAACCAAAGCTCATTATAGGTAGTTCTTAATTTGTCTGCCAATCGTTACATTAGTAAAGCTACTCAATATCAAGTCAGACAACGAGCTAATTTTTTGTGCGAATATTGTCATGCTTCGGAACAATGGCAGTATGTCTCTTTCACTGTAGACCATGTAATTCCTATTTCTAAACATGGTGCGAACTCAATTAATAATTTAGCTTTAGCGTGTTTTCATTGCAATCGCCGAAAATCTGATAAAGTTAGAGCATTTGATCAGCAAACATTATCGGAAGTGCCTTTATTTAATCCTCGCACTGATAATTGGCAAGAACACTTTATTTGGTCAACGGATACACTCTCTGTAATTGGCTTGACCCCAACAGCACGTGCCACAGTAGCAGCATTAGCATTCAACCGTGCCAGGATAATGAATATTCGTGCTGCTGATCGAGAAATTGGACGACATCCACCACTAAATGATCCGATTCAAAATTAAAAGTTGTTTAAAATTTAAAGATGAGCCTCTCCCAATAACACAATAGAACCGGTTAACTCATCTATCACCTGAGTTGTGACTTGGCTGACAGCTAACCCACCTGTGGTACGATAACGCACAGAACGTAACACAGCTAAATCAAAAGCTTGTGCTTCCCGAACTATGGCTTTAGCAACATCATCATCTATTATAATTTGGATATTTGTATTTACCTGTAACTGACTTTTAGCAACAATTTCAGATAATTGAGTGGTAAATTGTTCTACTAAATTAGCAGGAGTGTTGCTATTAAAAACGTGTAATAGTACAACCTCCGCCTTATTCGCATCAGCTAACATTTCCGCAAATCGCCAAGCGCTGATAGTTTGAGGTCTTAAATCTCCAATTGGGACAATAATTCTGGCAATTGTCTTAGGACTATTTACCAAGCGTGCTACAGCTACCGGACAGTGAGAAGACCAAAAAACACTATCAATTATATTACCAAATAAACGGGCGCGTAAACCTGTGGTTCTAGACCAACCCATTACTATTAAACTAGCATTTTGTTCTCGACTGGTGCGGCTAATTGCCAAAGCAACATCATCATCAATGCGAATTGCTGTGGACACTTTTACATTAAATTCTTGACTGATTTCTTCAGCCATTTTTAATCTTTTTTGACTTTGCGCTAGTGATATTCCTAATTGTGGGTCATCCATGTGAACATGGGCTTTGCTAATAGCTAATGGCAAAATTTGTCCAGATTCATGTTGAGCGATTAATGCTGCCAGTTCTATTAAATATCGCTGCGTTTGGGGGTTGTATATTGGTACTGCTACAGTGAATGGATGCTGAGTTGTTTCGGCTGGCTGACTATCAGGATTTTCCCACCAATTTGAAGGATTTTCTGTTTCTAAATCTGTTTGGGGCGTTTGTAATAAGGCGGCAAATCTCGTGGTGATTAATGGTCCCATAATTGAAGTAACTAACATCAGGACAATCACACTATTCAAAACACTTTCACTAATTAGCCTTTCACCAGCAGAATTTAAGGTTTGATAGCCAACTAAGGCTGCTGCTAATGTAGCGGCTACTTGTGGTAAAGACAATGACCACATTGTCAGCATTTCCGCAGTGTTGTAGCGGTAAATTAGCTTGGCTAAAAATGCCGCCATAAATTTGCTAGAAATCAAAGCGACTACAATTACCACTGTTAGCCAAATTGAACCAAGAGTTTTGATAAATGCCGGAATATTAATTAGCAGTCCCATATCTACAAAGAAACAAGGGATAAATAAGACGCTACCGATAAACTCAATTTTTTCTTTAACTGGGCTACGTCCTACAACATCATTCACTGCTAAACCTGCTAAAAATGCCCCAACAATTTTTTCAACTCCCACTATCTGCGCTCCCACAGATGCGAGAAATAAAGCTAGTAAGATGAATAAAAATTGGTTACTTTGTTCATCTCCAGAACGGCGAAAAAATTCTTTACCCGCCCAGTCGAAGCCAAAGAGTACAAAAGCAGAATAAATTGCTAATCCACCTAATAAAGTTACTAAACTTATGGCGGAGAATTCCCCTCCATGAATTCCTACACAAATTGCTAGGACTAATAAAGCAGCTGTGTCAGTAAAAATTGTCGCCCCGACTGTGACTGTCACAGCTTCAGTCATCACCACTCCCAGACGACTGACAATGGGATAAGCTAAGAGAGTATGGGAAGCTAGTAAAGAACCAATTAGGACAGAAGCATTCCAGCCAAAATTGAACAATCTCCCGACAGATATCCCAGCAATTAATGGGATTAAAAATGTTAAAATGCCAAAAACAATTGAGCGATTTTTAGTTTTGCGAAACTGTTTTAAATCAATTTCTAACCCGGCAACAAACATTAAATAAACTTTACCAATGTCTGATAGTAGACTGACAGTTTCAGACTCAGTATTTAAAAGTTTTAGCCCATTTTGCCCCAGGACAACACCTGCTACCAGTAACCCCACTAATCCAGGTACTCGCAGTCGCTCAAATATAGGAGGAACAGTAAAAATTACTGTTAGGAGAATTGTAAATTGAATGATCGGACTGTCAATTAGTAAATTTGATGTCATTGGTAATCAATCAAGCTAAATGAACAACTCAACTATGTATAATGTACACAAATATTTAGGAATTATTAAAAAATATTTTTTTATGGCATAAGTAATGCTAGTATATTTCAAGTTTAGGTTTTTATTAAAACTTATGAGAAATTGAAAGGATGCGCTTAGGTTAGTAATTTGAGTCAGAGCTACGGCAGCCTACATAAAAATCCCTATAAAATGTCTATAAATTTAATTATCAGGATATTATTTGAGATTACCGCGTGTAAAACAAATTTTTCATCTTTTAAAGTAATAAATACCAATTTAAAACAATTACTATCTATAATTAGTTAATATGCCATAAGTTAGAGAAAAACTCCTAAAAAAATATGTCGAAGTATTCTTGACGGGTGCTATTAATGATAATTTGAAGAGTTGGGAACACTTAAAAATTTAGCTTTATGAACGTAGCTGACGATAAAACGATTGTTCGCGAGTATTTTAATTCCACGGGGTTTGACAGATGGCGGCGAATTTACGGCGATGGCGAAGTCAACAAAGTCCAGTTGGATATCCGCAATGGACACCAGCAAACTGTAGATACAGTTATTAGCTGGTTGAAAGATGATGGTAATTTACCAGAGTTATCAATCTGCGATGCTGGTTGTGGTGTGGGTAGTCTGAGCATTCCCTTGGCGGCAGATGGTGCTAAAATCTATGCTAGTGATATTTCGGAGAAAATGGTGACAGAAGCTAAGGATAGGGCTTTAGCAACCTTGGGAAATGTCGAAAATACTACTTTTGCTGTTCAAGATTTAGAATCTTTGAGTGGTAGCTACAACACGGTTATTTGCTTGGATGTTCTGATTCATTATCCCCAAGAAAAAGCTGATGAGATGATTTCTCACCTTTGTTCTTTGGCTGAGTCACGGGTAATTATGAGTTTTGCGCCCAAGAACTGCGCTTTGACTATACTTAAGAAAATTGGCAGTTTCTTTCCGGGGCCAAGTAAAGCAACTCGCGCCTATCTGCACCGTGAGGCTGATGTGGTGAAAATCCTGGAAAGTAATGGCTTTACGGTACAACGCCAAGCGATGACTAAGACTCGTTTTTATTACTCGCGTTTACTGGAAGCTACGCGCCAATAAAATATAGAACCTCACCCCCAACCCCTCTCCTTAGTAAAGAGAGGGGAGAGTATTACTCGGTTAGGCAAATTTGTGTCTACATCATAGCCTTTTCCTAAAGGGAGACGCTACGGGAAAGTAACCAGAGGGGAGAATATTACTCGGTTGTTAACTTGGGAATTTTTCAGTAACAGCTTAGTACGCTGGAACCTTGAGCAAAGTCAGGTTAGAATCGCAAGCAAAGTTTAAAATCTGATGGGAAATTATGAAGACTGCTGAAAAATTGGCTGCGGGTTGGCTATTGACACTGGGATTCATGTTTTTGACACTATCAGTTTCGGCGACAACTGAGAAAAAATCGATGCTCAAGCCGATTTCTACGGGATACCATGAGGCTGTAGCGGAGGAATTTATCAATGAACCGGCTCTTTATTTACTTGATAATACTGCCATAAATGGTATAATATTCGGTATTCCGACTATGATGTTAGGCGGTTGGATGAGCTTAGGGTTGTATCGTCAAGGCAAGAATGAGAAAAAGGTACTTCAGAAACAATTAAGCGATCGCCTGCAATCGAATTTTTATCAAATGCTCCAAGAAAATAACGGGCGCGTCACTGTGTTAGGTTTGGCGATGAATTGTCAACTACCAGCAGCAGAGGCGAAAGAGTATTTAGATATGAAAGCTAAAGAATTCAATGGGGATTTTCAGGTGAGCGAAAAAGGCGGAGTATCATATCATTTTGACATCTAGAAGAAATGGCACAAATATTTGTTAGCATAGCTGCCATTTTAGGCGGGTTATCTGTAGCCGCAGGTGCTTTTGCTGCTCATGCCTTGAAAGAAAAGATTAGTGAGCGATCGCTTGAAATTTTCGATACAGGCGCACGTTATCAAATGTATCATGCTTTGGCACTTTTGTTAGTAGCTTTATTAATTAGTCGCACAACAGCACCTCAACCGATGTTAATAGCTACTGGGTGGTTATTTATCGTTGGTATTGCGATTTTTTCAGGTAGCTTGTACGCCCTAAGTTTAACTGGGTTGAAATACTTGGGTGCAATTACGCCTTTGGGTGGTGTAGCCTTTCTCATTGGTTGGGGGACTTTGGCTTTTGCAGCTTGGGGTTTGAAGTTTTAAGGAAACGAACCACGAAGGACACAAAGGACACAAAGGAAAGAGAAATTTAGAGAGTGTTTGCTAATACTTCCTTTTCTTTCTTCACTTCGTGTTCTTCGTGTCCTTTGCGGTTCGTTTAAAAAAAGAATTATATTTACTCCGCGCCTTCAATGGGTGCAAAACCCTGACGCTGAATATTTTCCGTAACCGTCCGGGGTTCTAAGAATTGCAGCAGATAATCAGGACCTCCAGCTTTAGAACCCACACCAGAAAGCTTAAAACCACCAAAAGGTTGCCTAGCCACAATCGCACCTGTAATATTGCGGTTAATATACACATTCCCGACTTCAAAATCCGTCTGTGCTTGCTGAATGTGGGAAGGCGTTCTAGAATAAAGCCCCCCAGTTAAAGCATAATTAGTCCCATTCGCCACGGCTAAAGCTTCAGCAAAATCTTTGACTTTCGTTACAGCTAGCACTGGACCAAATATTTCTTCCTGGGCAATGGTGGCATCGGGTGCGACTTCACTAAATATTACTGGACCGATATAATACCCCTGTGCAGGTGCTGTTAATTCTAGGGCTACTTGCGCCTCAGCTTTACCTTTCTCAATATATTCTAGGATGCGATCGCGCGCTTTAGCATCGATGACTGGACCAACTTGGGTACTCGGTAACTCAGCTTCCCCAATATTTAAAGATTTTGTCGCCTCTACTAACCGCCGCACAAAAGCATCATATACCGGTTGCAGTACAATTACCCGCGAACAGGCAGAACATTTTTGTCCACTGTAACCAAAGGCTGACTGTACTACCCCCACAACAGCTTGATCTAAATCAGCACTTTCATCCACAATAATCGCATTTTTCCCGCCCATTTCCGCAATTACCCGCTTCAGATGCTTTTGTCCCGGTTTGAGCGTTGCGGCTTCGGCGTAAATACGACAACCCACTTCTTGAGAACCAGTAAAAGCAATAATGTGAGTATCTGCATGATTTACCAAGTAAGCACCAACTTGGGAACCCTTACCTGGGACGTATTGAAATACACCTTTAGGTATCCCCGCCTCAATCAAGATTTCTGTGAGTTTTGCAGTAATTACCGAAGATGTTTCCGCAGGTTTGAGCAAAGTACAATTACCTGCAACCAAAGCTGCAACAGTCATTCCACAGGCGATCGCTAACGGAAAATTCCAAGGAGAAATCACCACAGCAATTCCCCTACCTTGGTAAATATAACGATTAGTTTCCCCGGCTACGTCATAGATTACACCTGCATCCAGACGTTCCATTTCATCAGCATAATACAGACAAAAATCTATCGCCTCAGAAACCTCAGCATCTGCTTCCTTAACAGGTTTCCCCACCTCCAAAACAATCCAAGCCGAAAGTTCAGCCCGACGTGCTTCCATCAAATCAGCCGCCTTCCTGAGAACCCCAGCGCGTTGCTGTACAGGCGTTTTCTTCCAAGCAGGAAAAGCCGCCTTAGCCGCCCGCATCGCCTCTTCCGCCTGTTCCACACTCAGCAAACCAACCTTACCCACCACCTCACTAAAATTAGAAGGATTCAGAGAATCAACAAACTCCGCCGTATTCAAATACTCCCCATTCACCAAAGGTAAATAAGTCCTACCCAATTGTTGACGCACCGCAGCAAAAGCCTCAGTAGACATCCTGGCTGCTGACTCTTCAGCATAATCTGTATCTGCCACACCGACAAACTCCCCTTCCTCTCTGCGCCTCTGCGCCTCTGCGTGAGACAAATCGATATTTGGAGGCGCTAACAACTCCTCAATTGGTCTATTCTCCAGATTTTGCCGTAAAAACGAACTATTAGCCGTATTTTCCAACAACCGCCGAATTAGATAAGCCATCCCCGGTAACAACTCACCATAAGGACAGTAAACTCGGACTCGATAACCCTTGTCTACCAAAGCTTTCGCTAATTTATCCCCCATCCCATACAACACTTGCATTTCAAAGTGACGACGAGGGACATTTAAACTTTGAGCGATCGCAATTGCACGAGCTTGCGATCGCACATTATGACTACCAATAGCAGCATACACATATTGGTGATTTTCTAACAATAGCTGAGTAATGGTTTCAAAATTGGCATCTGTAGCCGCTTTCTCGTTATAAACTGGCTGTTTCCAGTGCTTTTGTTCTGCTTTAATGGTTTCCTGATCCCAATATGCGCCTTTCACCAAACGGATAGTTAAAGGATAACCGCGCCGTTTTAACCAAGAAATCAGGTTTTTAGCATCCTCTTCGCTATCACGCAGATATGCTTGGATGGTGACACCAATATCTGTACGTTGTCGAAACTCATCTTCTAACAGTAGCTTTTGCAGAATATTCAAAGTTATATCTTTGTAAGCGTACTGTTCCATATCAAAATGCACAGCTGCGCCTAATTCTTTCGCCAGACGTAAAAGAGTGCGGATGCGATCGCTAACTTTCTCCTCACTACCTTTAGCATCTAAAGGGTCAAATTGGGAATAAAACGCCGTTAACTTGACAGATACCTGTACTTGTGGTAATTGTTCACCATCAGCTTGATCAATAGCTGGAATTACAGACCAATTTTTTGATGCTTCCACCAATTGCTGCATTAATTCCAGATAGCGTTCTAGATAAGACTGGGCTTCAGTTTCGGTAATTACCGCTTCACCAAGTAAGTCAATGGTGAAAGCCATTTTATCTTTCCGCAGTCGTTCAACTGTTTTAATGACTTGTTTAATATTTTCCCCAGAAATATATTTATGCGCTAAAGTTTCCACGGCTGTAGAAACAGTTGTCGCCGCCACCTGTCCCGGCATAGAATCAGGGTGAGCAAAGTTGAGCATTGCCTTCAAAGCTGAGGGTAACTCTACAGACTCTTCTCCTAAATATTCTTGTAAATGTGCGGCAATTTCTGGTTTATGTTGTAAAGCGGGTAATGTGTCGATAAACCTAAATAATTGTACCCGTAAACCAGGATTACTCATAGCCCAAGCGAGTAATTTATCATCCCAGCGCATCTGGTCGCGTAGGGAACCTAAAAACGAGCGATTTTCTTGGGTAGCGCCCAGAAGCTGTTTCGCAATTTCTTGAGTTTTCGCTTCGTAGGTGCTGGTTTTTACTTGTAATACCATAAAATTTGTGCGTAGTTAGTTGTAATTACTCATTAGTCATTGGGAAGTTACCGTCTTCTCCCCCCTGCTCCCTGCTCCCTGCCCCCCTGCCTCTTCTCCCCACTCCCCTTTTGAAATGTAGAATCATGGTGTAAACTTTAATACGGTGATATTTTTAACGTAGTTAGCGCCATTTTGTAAACTGTCTCAAGTAATAGTTTTGAAGATGGTTGTATTGAATGTCTGGAAAAACTTGGCTGTAGTATCTTTGGGGATAGCTGTGGTCTGTTTGGGAGGTTGTACAGAAACGCCGACAAATGAACAATTAGCAGTATGGCGTAAAGAAGCAAGCGATCGCAATGCTGAAATTGTGGCAGAAAAAACTAAAAATAACCAGTCGCGTGAATGGAATTTAGTTATACAAGGTCAGACAGCAACAGGAAACACGGAAACATTAAATTGGTCACAGTTGCAGAATTTAGCTACAGACAATGTGAATACTATTGATCCTAATCACATTATTAATCCTGACAAAGTATTTAAATTTACTGGCATATCTGTAAGTTCACTATTAAAAAAGTTTGGTAGTCAAAGCGAAATCACGGAAATAACTTTCGTGTGTTATGATGCCTATCAAGTGACTATCAAGATAAAAGATTTACTCAATTACCCAATTATTTTAGCAGTTGCTAAGGATGGTCAACCAATTCCCCGTGAGCAAGGTGGACCGATTTATTTAATTTTTCCCTATACTGAGTATCCAGACATTAGAAAAAAGTATGATCCGGGGATTTGGGCATTTTATGTAACTCACATCATATTGGGTACAGAACCAGCTAAGGTCAGTATAGGAGATCGTGAACTCAATGTAGCCGATTTAGATCAATTACCCCAAGTTAGCTTGATACAAAATGTTGGTTATCGGGTGTGGTGGCCGAGTGGCGAAGTGCAATTATCCGGTGTGAGACTACGAGATGTTCTCAAGTTAGCTGATGTAGATTTAAACACTACGAGTTCTGTAGTCGTGCGTGGTAAACCCCCAGTTTACCGCCGAAATTCTCAGCCAATAGAATTAGTCACTGAGGATATACTCAAATGTGATATTCTTTTAGCTACTAGATGGGGTAATGACAAACAAAGAATTCCCGCGAGAATGGGAGGTCCAGTCGCTTTGGCTTTTAGTGATAATTGTCCCAGTAGAGCTAAGAATCAGCGATGGGTGACTTTCGTAGAAGAGTTAATTCCACAACTATGAAAAAATTAGCTTTTCGTTCTATTCGCACTCAGATCATGACTTCAACTACCTTGCTGATTCTTGGTTTGATTACTGCTATAGTGACGGTTTGGGCAACAAGTCAAAGCAATCTCTACCGTCAAGAAAAGTTAAATGATGCTAAAATTACTTCTAAAGTCCTGAGTTCTACATATTCTAATGAATTATCGGAAGAAAATTGGAGTCAAATTCGCATAAATTTACATCTTTTACTGCAAGAAAATCAAGATGTTGTTTATGTTTTTGTCTCGGATACCCGTCAAGGTGAACAAATCGTTGCAGGTTCTCCTCAAGAATTTCTAGAGCAATATATTCCTGATATAGTACCTTTAAGTGTCACCAATTATTCACTAGATTCCTCTTATAACATGGAGACTCGTGTATCAGAAACATTTCTGCTCAGAGATATTTACTTTGGAGAAAAGCTAAAAGCTAAACGTGGTGAACGAGTGATTGAAGTGGCTTCAGATGTTTTGCTATCAAATCAAGAAAAAATTGGGACTTTACGAATAGGTATATCCTTAAAAAGAATAGATATTGCTATTACCAATGCAGTCAAGCAAGCTTGGATAGTAGGTTTTTTAGGACTGAACATTGGTTGGGTGTGTGCATATATTTTAGCCCATCGATTGAGTGATCCCGTGCGGCGTTTACAGATGAGCGTTGCTCAAATTTCCAATGGAGATTTACAACATCGCGCTGATATTTATTATCGTGCAGATGAAATTGGTGCATTAGCCAATTCAGTAAATGAAATGTCCTCTGCATTGCAGATATCATTTAGTAAATTGCAAAAAACATTAGAATTATTTGAGAAATTCGTACCAGATAAATTTTTTTCAGTCATTGCTCCCCAAGGAATAGAAAACATTGAAGTAGGTATGGCTGCGACGCGGAAAATGACAATTTTATTCTGTGATATTCGCAATTATACTTCCATGTCAGAAGCTATGACACCGATGGAAATTTTTTTATTTTTAAATGACTATTTAGCTTGTATGGGAAAAGCCATAGATGAATCTGGTGGCTTTATTGATAAATATATAGGTGATGCTATTATGGCGCTGTTTGATGATCAAGCTACTGATGGCGCACTCAAAGCCGCACTTTTAATGCAAAACTATCTGGATAAGTTTAATTATGAGCGATCGCAACACGGATTACCAAAAATTGCCGTAGGTATTGGTATTCACCGTGGTGAAGTGGTCATGGGTACGGTAGGATTTACTTGTCGCATTGATTATACAGTCGTCGGTGACTCGGTAAATATAGCCTCACGGGTTGAGAATATAACTAAATACTATGAATGTGGAATTTTGGTAACTGATTCAGTAGTTTCAAGTTTATCTCATCCCGAATTATTCTCACTGAGATTGGTAGACAAATCGGTGAAATTAAGAGGTAAAGATGAAGCGATCGCAATTTATGAACTTCAGGATAAAATTTTAGATGCAAAACCTTGAAGGAAAAGTAACTTTAGTTACAGGTGCTACACGAGGAATTGGCAAAGGAATCGCTATTGGACTGGGTGAAGCTGGTGCAACTGTGTATATTACCGGAAGAACTCTAGATAATTCTGATACTAATAGTGAAATCTCTGGAAATCTCAAAGATACCCAAACCGCAGTAGAACAAGCCGGTGGTATATGTATTCCCATCCAAGTAGATCATAGCAACGATGAACAAGTGCGATCGCTCTTTGAACGTATCCAAGATGAGCAGAATGGACAACTAGATTTATTAGTTAATAACGTTTTCTCAGGAGTCCAAGCAATCAGTAATAGTCAAGGGCAGACTTTTTGGGAATGTGAACCCAGCCTTTGGGATGCTAGTAACAACGTCGGTTTGCGTAGTCATTATGTTGCCAGTATTTATGCTGCCAGAATCATGGTCAAACGTCAACAGGGATTAATTTGTACCATTTCCTCATGGGGTGGGATGTCGCAAATTTTTAGTGCAGCCTACGGTGCTGGTAAAGCCGCCTGTGACCGATTAGCGGCTGATATGTCAGTAGAACTCAAACCGCATAACGTGGCTTCTGTGTCCCTGTGGCCGGGAATCGTGGGTACTGAGCAAATTTCCAGTTTAGCAGATAAAATTGTAGCAGAAAATACTTCTGACCCAAAAAACTCAATATTTGCAGACCGCTATAACTGGGAAACTCCCTTATTTACAGGGAGAGTAATTGCAGCCCTCACCGGTGATACCAACGTCATGCGCCGCACCGGAAAAGTGCAGATTGTCGCCGAATTAGCCCAACAATATGGAATTGTAGATCAAGAAGGTAATATCCCGGCATCGCTCCGTTCCCTAAAATTTCTCATCCCAGCAGCCTTACCCGCACTGAGAACATACTCATCCCTGATACCAGATATCAAAGTACCGTGGTTACTGCTACTGCTAACAACACTCAAATCACCCCAGATTTAACAAAAATAATATTGTTCCCAAAAATTGATTTTTTATACAAAAAACTTGTATAAATATTGATACATTTTGGCACAGAAATATTATGACCAAGCTAGATCAAGCCGTTGTGTTAATCACTGGTGCATCTGGTGGATTTGGAAAAGAACTAACCCGACAGTTATTACAAGCCGGTAGCCGACTGATCTTAACTGATTTGGATGAAACCGTACTGCGTGAACAAGTTCAAGCAATTCAACACCAAGTCACAACTGGGGATGTACTGGCTTGCCTAGCGGTTGATCTTTCCACCAGAGAAGGCTGTGAAATCCTTTATCATCAGGTAAAAGCGCTGAATATCCCTGTAGATATATTGATTAACAATGCCGGGATTGCCCTTTTTGGTAACATAGAAAAAATCCCGAACGATAAATGGGAACGTCTCATGCAGATCAACCTGCTAACACCCATGCGCTTAAGTAGTTTATTTGTGACTGATATGATTGCCCGTCAACAGGGTCACATTGTCAATATTTCATCCATAGCCGGTTGGTGGTCAATGCCAGGATTAACTCATTACGCAGCCAGTAAATTTGCTTTGCGTGGGTTCAGTGAAGGATTGTTCCATGAAGTTAAAGACTACAATATCAAGGTCACGGTTGTATATCCCTTCTTGAGCCGTACCCCAATTATCGACTGTGAAAAGTTTGGCAGTTTAAACAGAAATAATCAAGAATCTCTCAACAATATAGCAACAGACCCAGCTAAAGTAATGCGCGTTACCATTAAAGGAATTATTCATAACAAACTCCATATCTTTCCCGATGCTACATCTCAAAAAGCCCATATTCTCAAACGATATTTTCCTCAAATAATGAGCTTGATTAGTGACATATTGGTGAAGAGATCGAAAGTTGGTCAAGGTAAGTAACTCCAGTAAAATTCAGAATATGGTTGATACATCTGATAAACATCTGATTATCGGGGCGGGTTTTGTCGGGTTGGGTATGGCTCAAGCCCTGAAATCTGCTGATATCCCCTATGATCAGGTTGATGCCAGTGATAATATTGGTGGAAATTGGTATCACGGCGTTTACGAAACTGCACACATTATTTCGTCACGCAAAATTACCCAATTTACTCATTTCCCTATGCCCGATGATTATCCTGATTTTCCCAGCGCTCAAAATATGCTGGATTATTTAAACTCCTTTGCTGACCATTTTGATTTGCGTGGGCAAATTGAACTAAATCGGACAATTAGTTATGTGCGACCAGTGGAAAATAATCTTTGGGAAGTTTCCTTTGCTGATGGGGAACAGCGAATTTATCAAGGAGTGGTGATGTGCAATGGTCATCACTGGCGCAAACGTTTTCCCCAGTTCCAGGGAAAATTTAACGGCGAGATTATCCATTCTAAAGATTACAAGCATCCAGACCAGCTGCGTGGAAAACGAGTTCTGGTAATTGGTGGTGGAAATTCAGCTTGTGATTTAGCCGCAGAAGCAGGCCGTGTTAGTGCCAAGTCTGTTCTGAGTATGCGCGAATCAGTCTGGTTTATTCCCAAAACATTTGCGGGAGTCCCAATTGCTGATTTTCCTGGAGGGCGAATGCCAAAATGGTTGTCGCGCTTATCATCTTCTAAGACTTATGGCAACCGTAAATATACTGGAATATCTCTTCCTAGTTTGCCGAAATTGCGCGCCCCACAATGGTTGACGCGCCTCACAGTTCATACAATCATCCGTCTGAGTTTCGGTAGTCACGAAGATTATGGTTTACCCAAACCTCAGCATCGGATTTTCGAGAAACACCCCACCATTAACAGCGAAGTCCCCTATTACCTCAAGCATGGAAAAATCACCCCCAAGCCGGCTGTACGTCGCCTTGATGGCTGGGAAGTTGAATTTGTCGATGGTAGTCGAGAGACATTTGACCTGATTGTTTGTGGAACCGGTTACTATGTAGCCTATCCATTTTTACCTCCAGAACTAGAACGTGTGAAAGGGTCGGTAGTCCAATGTTATGCAGACTCATTTCTGGACGATTACAAAGGACTATACTATATCGGTTGGTCACAGATCAGAGGTGGGGTTGGCTCGGTAATTTCCGCTTACGGCACAATTTTCTCACGATATCTCAAACTCCAGGATGAAATTAATGTCCCTCTTGGTTTAGTGTTCAAAGAAATGGGACACAAGCTAAGAAAAACTCATCTTGTTGATCCACAGGAATTCTTTAACCAATCAAACATGACTGATGCTGCATTTAATCGCTTAGTAAAAAAAGCACATCAAATTGATGCTCAACATCCTAACTTTAGCAACCAACCACTTCCTACCCGGCAAAGTAGCGAACCAGTTCAGCCCTTAGTCCGTTAAAAGTAGCACCGATTTAGTAGCAGTTTCAGGCAAAAATCTGAGTTCAATCACCGCCCTCATTGACTCGCTCATGAAGAACTGAGTATTATAACCCAAAATTTTGCAACTTTGTGCGGTTTCACTTCAGTCATGGGTAATAACACAGTAGTACCAAACCTTATGGTAGTTTTAAGGTTACACTCATACATTGCGATCGACTACTTTTATCCTCATGACTGGAGAGTATAACCTTGGGAATAGAATTACGCAGTTTTGTATTTCTCGACAACCTGCAACCTCAACACGCAGCTTATATGGGAACAGTATCCCAAGGTTTCCTACCATTACCCGGAGATACATCACTGTGGATTGAAATCTCTCCGGGTATTGAAATTAATCGAATTACAGATATAGCACTCAAATCAGCCTCTGTGCGCCCAGGAGTCCAGATAGTAGAACGACTATACGGATTATTAGAAATTCATTCTAGCTCTCAAGGAGAAACCCGCGCTGCTGGTCAAGCGATTTTAGCCGCACTAGGAGTCGAAAAAGAAGACGGACTAAAACCCCGTGTAGTTTCTAACCAGATTATCCGCAACATCGATGCTTACCAAACCCAACTCATTAATCGCACACGCAGAGGACAGCTAATTCTAGCCGGAGAAACCCTATATGTATTAGAAGTTCAGCCGGCTGCTTATGCTGCATTGGCTGCAAACGAAGCGGAGAAAGCAGCAGCGATTAATATCCTGGAAGTGCAAGCTGTAGGAAGTTTTGGACGGCTTTACTTAGGTGGAGCCGAGCAAGATATTCTCGCAGGTGCAGAGGGAGCATTAACAGCCATTGAAAATGTAGCAGGTCGCGTCAATCCCCAGGGTGGGGGAAACGAATAAAGGAGAGAAAATGGCAAATCGAGAGCATCTAGCTTTACTCAAAGCAGGTGCAGTCCAATGGATAGAGTGGAGACAGCAAAATCCCCAAATGAAACTAGATATCAGTGCGGCGAACCTCAAAGGAGAAAACCTCAGAGGCGCAAACCTCCAAGGAGTCAACTTAAACAAAGTCGATTTAAGTCATGCTTTACTCGTGCGCGCCAACCTTAGTAACGCCGACCTAAGTGGCGCAAACCTGCACCAAGCCAAGTTAATTGAAGCTAACTTGAGCGAAGCTAATTTGAGTGTAGCTAATTTGAGTGGTGCGACACTTACCCAAGCAAATTTGAGTTACGCCCATCTCATTGGCGCTGACTTGAGTACAGCCAATCTTCAAGGCGCGATTATTGCTGAAGCGAACCTGATTGGAACTGACTTGAGAGACGCGAACTTGAGAGAGACTGATTTAAGTACAGCGAAATTAATCAGGGCTAACCTTGGTTTTGCCAATTTGATTGAAGCCAACTTAATTAATGCTGACTTAAGTGAAGCCAATTTGTACGAAGCGCAATTAAACGGAGCTTATCTTTATAAAGCTAACTTTTACAAAGCTAATTTACACCAAGCTCACCTTAGTGGTGCATATTTATTCCGAGCTAATTTCAGTGAAGCTAACTTGAGTTGTGCTAACTTAACTTGGAGTAACCTCACAGGAGCAAACTTGGCTGGGGCTAATCTCCAAGGAGCTAATTTGAGGGGTGCTAAACTCCAAGGTGCTAACCTCAACGGTGCTAATCTTCAGGACACAATCATGCCTGATTTATCTAGATGTGATTAGGATTAAGATGCACATTTGAGGTTAGTTTTCATGGCAAAAAAAATTGCATTTGGTTGGTATGGCGGTAAGTACAGTCATTTAGACTGGCTTTTACCCTTGTTACCAACAATAACTCACTATTGCGAACCATTTGGCGGTTCAGCAGCTGTGTTGTTGAACCGGGAGCCTGCACCTGTGGAAACCTACAATGATATTGATGGGCAGGTTGTTAACTTCTTTCGGGTGCTACGTGACCAAAGAGATGAACTCATCCAGGCGATTGGGTTAACGCCGTTTTCGCGGGAAGAATTTCGGATTGCCATTGCCAAAGATGAAACAGGTTTATCAGACTTGGAAAAAGCCAGACGATTTTTTGTCCGGGCGCGACAAGTGAGAACAGGCTTGGCGCAAACTGCCAGTATTGGACGATGGGCGCACTGCAAACTTACTAGCCGCGCTGGAATGGCTGGTGCAGTTTCCCGGTGGCTAGGCAGTGTTGAGCATCTGCCAGAAATTGTGCAACGGTTGCTGCGTGTGCAAATTGAGAACGACACAGCAATTGATATTATTCAACGGTACGATAGTTCAGAAACTTTATTTTACTGTGACCCCCCTTACCCGCACGATTCCCGTGGGGATAGCAAAGCTTATGCTTATGAAATGACCGACGACGAACATCGGCAACTAGCGGGTGTTTTGCGTTCAGTCAAAGGTAAGGTTGCCCTTTCAGGCTATGATTGTACATTGATGCAGGAACTTTATGGTGACTGGAACTGTATCAAAGCGCCCCAGAAGCAATGCCATTCCATCAAGGAATTACGGCAAGAAGTACTTTGGGTGAATTATGACTTGACAACCTCCATACTTACTATCGAAGAAAACGCTCCATGTCCACAACCCCAGCAGCTATCCTTGATGTAGCCTTGCAAACAGGCGAAGCATCGATAGTGCAACCGCTTATTAGTGACCCCAGCATCGCCGAAAAAATTGATTATGTGTCGCGTTATGTGGGTAATCGTGCTGTGGTTCGTTTGTTGCTTGCCTGCTCTTTGGCGGCAATTCACCGTCTGGATGTCGATATCCGTAAGCCTTATACTGAAATAGGTACACCAGATGCTTACTCTGGGCGTTACTACGATGAAAGTTATATTACAGCCTTCATTAACAAACACGAGTTGCCTTGCAATCCTACCACGGCATTCCTCACCCCTGCCCTGCGGAACCGCAACGTCACCTTAACTCCAGCCGTAAATCTGGTGGGAAGACCGCCTAAACTCTATGAATCTGCACTGCAATTACTTGATGATGTTTATCAAGGTAGGATAACTGCTGAGGAAATGCTGGCGGAAACTATTCGCTGTCTGATTATTGTTCGGAATGAGAAACGACAGCGCATGGAAACACTGCTGGCTGACCTGAAGAAATCGGAAGACGCAATGCCTCTGTCAGCAGAGGAAATAGTCAACCTCCTAACACAGCATTTGGCTTGCCGTGGTTCCAGTCGCCTTCCTGTACTAATTGTTGCTGCTGCTTATCAAGTCGCAGAACAATACATTGGGGAGCGTTTTTTACCTCTAGAATCCCATAATGCGGCAGATGAGCAGACTGGGGCTTTGGGAGATGTGGAAATTACCTTAGTTAATGATGAGCAGGTTATTACCAGCTATGAAATGAAGACCCGGCGTGTCACCTTACCCGATATTGACCGTGCCTTGCAAAAAATTAACAGCACTGGCAAGCGGGTTGACAACTATATTTTTATCACGACGGATGTGATTGAAGAAGTTATTCGGGAATATGCCTCAAGTATGTACGAAAGTACAGGCGGTATAGAAATTGTAGTTTTGGATTGCATCAGCTTTGTGCGTCACTTCCTGCATTTTTTCCATCGGTTGAGGTCACATTTCTTGGAAGCTTATCAACAGCTAGTGCTGGCGGAACCAGACAGTGCTATTAGTCAACCGCTAAAAGAAGCTTTTTTAGCTTTGAGACAAGCCGCTGAAAGTGCAAGGGAGTTTTGACTTAGTTGAACATTCTCTAATCTTTTTTACCCCAAACTTTTCGGCTGCGTCCAAGGCTATCTCTACACTGTTTGAGTTGTTCAATAATTTCCAGTGTTTAGCGGATAGCACTAAAAGCTACTGGGTCTAGTTTCCAGTTAACGCAACGCACAGTAACAGAAAAACTGCAAACCCGTCGTCACATCAACGCAAAAACTAGACCCAGTATAAAATTTGAGACAGTCAGATTTTAAATCCTAGCGTCTGCTACCACCACGGTAAGGAACTGCACTCAGATAATCAATATCAAATGCAGAAAGCTTTTGCGCGTAGTTACCTTTACCACCAACCGATGCGGCCATGTCCGCATATTTGCGGGGGTCGCCTTCGGGGAGGCGTTTTTCTTGGAACTTGCGGGTGTAGAACTTCTCCAAAGTGAAGCGCCAATCGGTTTCGACTGTACCGACTTTTTCGCGGAAGTCTTGGCCGTAACGAGGTGTTACCAAGTTGTGGGGACGACCTTCCATGCGCTTGCGTTGGTAAGGTACGATGTTATCGCCAAAGTTTTGGGTGTACTCTTCGCTGTCTACTAAAGCATCAACGAAGCCGCCAAAACCTTTGGTACCAATAACGATTGACCAAGCAATTTGTTCGTCTTTGTTGTAAGACGCACGGCCTAATACCCGCTTGAGGGTGATGTCTACTAAACGGTAGTTGTTGTTGGATGAGACAACTAAACGATAGTAGGTTTCAGACTTGGCTAAACCTCTGATGAAGTCCCGCACAGATAGGGAACCAGTTTTTAGTTGAGATTCCAGAGTCTTCTGGCGGTTGAACTTGAGGATTTCATGTTCACTGAAAATTTGGCGATAGGATGCCCAAATGATGTTCTGGATATCAGTGTAAGAACTGACATCTTCAATGCGGTAGATATATGGTGTATCTTCATTCAGGTCAGCTACACCAAAGCTGGCGACTCGGTGATTTTGACTGCTGGGTTTGTATTTAAGTAATGGCAGAGACATACTGCGGTCTTCCTTTTATTAACAATGTGAACAAAAAGCTGCTCGGAAAAATCAAGGAGGTTTGAATCTTCAAATCCTCACTGATAATTTACTTATTCTCCCCCATTATGTTGATAGGTAGAGCTAATTCCGAAGTAATTTAGCGCACGGGGAAATTGGCGCTGGAATTGATGGAAACGGGAATACCTTGGGGGTTGATATCCCTGGTCATGTCGGGAATTTCAACGCTGGCTAGGTTAACTGGGGTAAATTTCAGCATCTTGATTTCGATGGAGTTGGCTAATTCCATGAAGTTCTTGATGTCACCTGCTTTATAACGCGCATCTTCTAACTTGTCGCGCCAGTAGTTACCGTAGCGAGGTGTAACTAAATTAAAGGGTCTATCTTTGTAGCGTCGCCGTTGGTAGGGAACGATGTTGTCGCCAAAGTTGCTTTGATACTCTTGGGAGTTGATTAAAGCGTCAACAAAACCATTCCAGCCGAGGGTGGCTATTTTGATTGACCAAGCAATTTCTTCGTCTTTGTTGTAGGACGCACGACCTAAAATCCGTTTGAGGGCAATGTCTACTAACCGATAGTTAGAGTTGGTTTGCACTACTAAATTCCGGAAGGTTTCGGACTTGGCTAAACCCCGGATAAAGTCGCGCACGGTAATGGCTCGATTCTTGATCTGAGATTCTAAGTTGGTCTGGCGATAGAATTTGAGGATTTCATGTTCGCTAAAGATTTGCCGATAGGCTGCCCAAATTAATTCTTGGACTTCACTATCAAAGGCGCAGTCTTCGATGCGGTAAATTCTGGGGGTGTCTTCGTTAGGGACTTCGTAACCAGCTACGCGCTGATTTTGGGAACTGGGTTTGTATTCGAGTAAAGGAATTGTCATTTCAGTTATCAGTTATCAGTTATCAGTTGTTTGAGTTTGATGACTTACAGCAGTTTTTATTGAGATGAAATCCAAATTTATCTGTGTTCATCTGTGTACTCTGCGAGAAGCCGCTAACGCGTCTACATCTGTGGTTGATTATCTTTTGATCTCAGCTGTTACTCATTTAACTTGCATCATGAGGACGGGCAAGATGCCCATCCCACAAGATATTCAGTCAATAGATGGGTTTTAGCTGATTCAACCCACGTGCAAACTCCTGTAACTCAGCACTCAGGTCTTAATTTGTGGGATTTGCAGGGATGTAACGGTAAGGTAGGGCAACGGCTACAGGTTTCATGGTTGGTTGGGGAGTACCAATTTCACGGGAGTTGTCGGGAATCTTGATATCTTTGATTTGTGAGGTGACTGTAGCTATTGTCCGTTGGTAGTTAAATTCCGGGGCGAGAATTTCTCCGGCCATGCTCATGAAATTGGCGGGAATAATTCGGCGAATCTCTTCTTTACTGGCAACGCCTGTGGTGCGGGCGTTGTAGAAGGAACGACCACCGATAGATTCTAACATCATGCGATCGCGCCAGTATGAACCGTAGCGAGGATTAACTAAGTTAAAGGGTCTGTCTTTATAGCGACGGCGTTGAAAAGGTACGATGTCATCACCAAAGTTTTGCAGATATTCTTCACTATCTAACAAGGTATCGATGAAACCGTGTAATCCTTTTGTACCAATCACAATAGACCAAGCAATTTCTTCGTCTTTGTTGTAGGCGGCGCGTCCGACAAACCGCTTTAAGGTGATGTCAACTAAGCGGTAGTTGGTATTAATATCTGCTACTTGTGTGCGGTAAACTTCCGATTTACCCAATCCCCGGATAAAATCGCGGACGTTAATTGCCCGATTCCGCAGTTGAGATTCCAGAAACTTTTGGCGATTACTGGCAATGATTAAGTGTTCGCTAAAGATTTGCCGATATGCTGCCCAGATAATGGCATCAATATCTGTATCTGAGGTAGCAGCAGCTAACCGATACATGGTGGGCGTGTCTTCGTTGGGTACTTCGTAACCTTCTACACGCTGATTTTGCGTGGTATATGAATAATTCAGTAATGGTATTGACATATTTACTTTTTCCTTGTTTTATGATATGTAAGTCAGAAACCAGCGATCGCAGAAATTCAAAGTTACTAACTGATAACTGGTAACTGTTCACTGATTCAAACAGCCACCTGCACACGAGCGCGAATTGCTTTTTCGTCATCAGTGGCTAACATCTGGTCAAATCTCGTCTGAATGGGTTGCTGTAAATCAGGTATTTTCGCCAAGGCTTGTAAACCGACAACAGCAGCATAACGGATTGACCATTCTGAGTCTTGAGAAATAAACAGCAGGGTTTCCAAGGCTTTGTTCAGCGCTGTTTCCCTGTCGGCAGAGTCGAGTTTATGCCAGTTTAAATTTCCCAATCCCTTGGCAGCAGCACGGCGGACACTGGGAGCAAAGTCTGTGGCTGCGGCTGTGATTAAAACGTCTATAGCACGGGGGTCTGCGATCGCTGCTAAAGTACGAATCGAATAAGCCCGTGCGCCATAGTTATAATCGTCTATCTGGGATAGCAATTGTGGCACTGCTATTTCTCCCATTTCGGTCAATGCTGCCACCGCCACGGTTGCTGCGGATGGGTTGTTATAGCCAAACACCGCAATTAACGTGGGAATAGCGGCGACATCTTTTGCTGCTGCCAAGTTTTGTACTGCCGTTACCATATTGGCTGGTGTATCTGCCTGGGCGACGGCACGAATTAATTCATCAGTCATTAGTAAACGGTCGGTAATTAATCATCAATAGTCATTGGCTACTCATCATTCAACTAATGACTAATAACTAATGACTAATGACTATAAAAGTGAATCCATCAAGTTCATCACCTGGATAGCATTGTCAGAAACAGACAAAACATCGAACTCTGGGGTGAGTTGATGCTCTAGTAATCCTTTGAGGGCAATGAGTTTGAAGCTATTTTCTACCTGAGCGATCGCGATCGCCTCTGCTGCTGCCATGTATCCAATTGCACCCAAATCCGTTAAAACCAAGCGGCGCAATTTCAGGTCACTGCTGGACAAAGTTTTGACTAACCTATCCCCATAAACAGGGTCTTGTGTTAGTTGGTACATTGCTCTCGCGGCGGCACACTGTACGCCTGGGATTTCATGCTCTAAAAACGGTGCAATTAAAGAAATAGCCTCAGTTGCACCAATAGCTCCCAAGGCTTCTATTACCGCTTCATAGGGCTGGGTGAGATGAGGGCGACCCATTACTTGCACGGCCTGGGCAACACCCCCATCTAACATTTTTATGAGGGCTGGGGCGGCAGTTTTGTCTCGCAACTTTTGCAAAGACTGGGCTGCTGCTTCGCGCACATAAAAATCATGGCATTCCAAGCTCTTAATTAAGCCTGGTATAGCTTTGGCATCACCTAATTTCCCCAATGCTCTGGCTGCATTGCGCCGCAGTGGATAACCTCCCATTTCGGTTCTGTCGGCTTCATCCTCTAACGCTGCAATTAAGGCATCTACGACATCTGGGTGGCTAACTCGAAATTTGCCCAGCCACCAAGCTGCGTAGTAGCGGAGACTTAAATCTGATGATTGCAGGTTGGCGAGTGCTAACTCTGGTGTCAACTGGGGCGCATTTTCTGCTGAATATTCTGACGCACTGGGTTCGTTCATGCCAAGAAATTAGTTCTCGTCAGCGCTCAATGGTGAAATATTGATGATTCTGCCACCTAAGCGGTTAATGCGTTGCATTTCTTCGTTCATCCGACTGTATGGCACTGTGATGAACACACTACCACTGCGACGAATGTCGAATTGATTTTTGTCAGTTTCTGCATTTTGGCGCAAGCCTACGACTTCATAACGAAAGATTCGGCTTGCAGATGAAGAAACGCTACCAGCCCCAAGTGTGGTTTGACCGAACATTACTTCTTATCTCCTGTATGGTTTGAGTAACGCTACCTTATGCTGACGTGATGCTGACGATTTTGCCACCCTGCTTATGAATTTGCTGGATCTTGTCAGAAAGTCGCTCGTAAGGTACGATAAATGCTGTGCTACTCCGTCTGATACTGGGATAGCCGGAACCACGGATTGCTGTAACTTCGATGCGGTACACGCGATCGCCTACACCCACAGCATTTCCTAAATTCTTCTTGGGAGCGACATCTGATGAAGCACGGTAATTCCAGTTATCATTGCTTCCTGATGGTCCCACAATCGAAGAAGATTTATTACTTGCTAAATCCTGCGCTAAACGGGATTTAGTACCTTCTACTTGAGTGCGATCGCTATTGGCATAACCCCGGTATAACCGGAACATCCGCGTAAAGCCGACAGTTTTTTGCCCTGGTTGGTTATCAAAACCACGATAATATGGAACGATATTGTCACCGAAGTTATTTTGGTACTCTGGAGAATCAATATAAGAATCAATTTCCGCGTCGTACCCTTTGTTCTGGTACAAATCTAAGTGGTAAACAACTTCCGCTTCATCGTAGGGTGCGCGTCCCAAAAGATGCTTGTAGTTGAGTTCAATCAACCGAGTTTGAAAACTGTTGTAAAAAAACTTGTTTTTGTAAAGTTCTGATTTCGCAATGCTGCGGACAAACTCCCGCACTGATAAATTGCCATCTCGCAGGAGGGATTCGGCGCTGACTAGACGTTCCGATGCCATCAAATAGTCGTTACCCAAAATTTGCCGATAAGCAGCGCGGATTACAACCTCTGCTTCATCTTTGCTGGCGTTGGGGCGCAGTTCAACTCGACGTGCATCGCTAAAAGGCTCTGTTCCTAGCCTAGATGCTGCTGTTGTAATTGCCATTATTTTTCACCTATTTATTTGCATTTCGGCTATTTGTACCGAGTGCTGACTTTACTCAAACCTTTTTTATTTCTCTGCTAAATAAAAGTTTGCCCGGAGCGAGATTCAACTGCTAGATGAGCCAGAACGGTCTTTTTGTTTGACAAAACGAGCGACTGGTGAACCCCAAAGGGTTGACTAACTCCATCCAACACTTGCATCCTGATCCGGGCAAGATACTATTTAGCTAAGAGCGTTGATAGCGTAGTCAAAGTAGGTGTTGGCTTCGTTAGCAGCTTGTCCACTCAAACCATGATTGGCTTTCATGTACTTGATAGCTTCAACGTACCAGCTAGGAGACAAATCAAAGGAGCTGTTGATTTCAGACAAGCCAGCAATCAAGAACTCATCCAAAGGACCTGTACCACCAGCAACTAAGCTGTAGGTAACGATGCGTAGGTAGTGACCAACGTCACGAGCGCACTTGGACTTACCACGGCTGTCAGCAGCGTACTGAGGGCCTGGTGTTTGGGTGGTGTATGGAAATTTTTGGTAAACAGCTTGGGTTGCACCATCAATCAACTTTTGAGCGTTGGAGGTCAAAGCACGAGCAGCTTCCATGCTGGCAATAGCACGTACATAACGACCGTTAACTGCTTGCAGTTCGGTGTTGCCTAAAAAACTTCCTTGGGTATCAGCAGATGCGATCGCTTCGGTAATTGGTGTTTTAACCATTTCTAAAATCTCCTTGGTATTTCGTAAATTTTTGGTTTGATTACCTAAATATTTAGGTGTTGGACTTTGTTATTGATATTAAGCAACAGCAGCAGCAGCACGATCAAAGTAGCTAGCTACTTCAGACATCAAATTGCTGCAATCACCCTTGGTGATGCCGTTAGGATCGTTAGCTAGGCCAACAGCAGCATCTTTCATTTTTTGAACGCCGACAGCTACAGAAGATCCAGGAGTTCCTAGAGCTTGGTAGGTTTCGCGCAAGCCGTTTAAGCAGCGATCATCTAGAACACTAGCATCACCAGCCAAGATAGCGTAGGTAACGTAACGCAAGATGATTTCCATGTCGCGCAAACAAGCAGCCATACGACGGTTTGTGTAAGCGTTTCCACCAGCAGCAATCAATTGGGGTTGTTCTTCAAACAAAGAACGAGCCGCGTTGGTAACAATAGCTGATTGATTGCTGGTGATGCGGTTAACAACATCTAAGCGCTTGTTGCCTTCTTTAACAACGTTGGTTAAAGCGTCTAATTGCTCGTTGCTTAAAAACTCGCCTCTGGAGTCAGCTTGAGAAACTACCTTGGTGAATACATCTAATGTCATGGACTTTAATCTCCTAATTTGTGAGATGTCTAGATTAAAACTAGCAATGTTTATGGTTAAAAACAGACTGGGGATCAAACCGCTTCTCACCTTAGTCTCATAATTCCCTGTCACCAAATGAACGAGCAATTATGAGAACCTGGGGTAATTTATGAGAAATGGGCAAACTTGATTAAATGGATGCCTTGTTTGACTTTTGTCTGTCATTTAACCCCTTCAGCTTATGTTTATACAATGCCATAGATCCTTTATTTGTTACAAATTATGAATAAATAAGATGACCGAATAAGAACCACCTCAAATGCTTTACATATAAGGACTTTGCCTGAGAAATCGCCCAAAATTGCTTTACATTACTTCATGTCTGTTACAAATCGCCGGAAAATTCCAGAGTTTTAGATTTTATTAATTTTTCTAGAAGTATTGAAAATACAGGACATGGCAGTTTTTATGAGTATTTTTAGCCAGTGCAGTTTTTATTAAAAGATGTTAAGATAGTCTGTTGACCTGTTACTTAAAATGGTGATCAACTGATCTTTTTACAGCAAAAAAGCCCAAAAAACTTTACAAATCTAAATATAGGGGAATAGGGAGGAGTCAAGTCCCACCTATTTCTGTTTGTCCTCTACCCCTTCTTGCTTAATCCGTATGCAACGTTCGTAATTGAAGCATCTACCTTAAGGATGATATGTTCATAATTTTAACTAGCAACTCGTCGCCGGAGAATTTCTAGCAAAGTTGTAAATGTTTGGGGAGGGGGAGCTGTCACCTCAATCAAATTCTCAGAAATTGGATGTTGCAATTTTAATCGCCATGCGTGCAGTGCTTGACCATTTAATTTGACCCCCACGGAATGAGCCGAACTATAAATGGGGTCGCCAACGATGGGATGACCGATTTTAGCGCTGTGGACACGAATTTGATGGGTGCGTCCTGTTTCTAATTGAAAGAGGACTAATGTCTGGTTTCCTAGTCTTTCTAAGATTTGCCAATGAGTTACCGCATTACGTCCGCCTTTTTCTATAGGGACTACTGCCATTTTTTTTCTATCTTGGGGATGACGACCAATGGGTTCGTCGATCTTGCCATTTTCGGTTTTCGGCGCACCGTAAACTACGCCTAAGTATTCTCGTCTGGCAGTTTTTGCTTGGAGTTGGGCTTGGAGGCTGTGATAGGCAATATCGGTTTTAGCGATCGCGATCGCCCCTGTTGTATCCTTATCCAATCGATGCACAATCCCTGGACGCTGGACACCGCCAATTCCGGGGAGGTTGGGACAATGTGCTAACAAAGCATTGACCAAAGTCCCATCAGGATGACCGGGTGCGGGATGGACGACTAAGCCAGCAGGTTTGTTGAGAATCAGTAAGTGGTCGTCTTCATAGAGGATATCGAGGGGTATATCTTGGGCTTGCACTTGTAGGGGTTGAACTTCTGGGATTTCTAAGGTAATGCGATCGCCTGCTTTGACAGTGATTTTTTTAGTTGTGCAAATTTGCTCATTTAGGTGAACATTTCCCTGTTCAATTAATTGCTGGATGCGAGAACGAGATAAATTAGGTAAATTTTCGGAAAGGTAGCGGTCAAGGCGTTCGCCTGTTTCTTCGACTTGTAAATTAAATGCGGTCACAATTGTTTAAAATGAATTCCTCTTTATTGGAGTAAAGCACGGATATCTTTAATTTTAACGAACTGCTGAACAACAAAGAAATTTAGATGCGATCGCCAGTCATGAAGCGATACCAACAGATATTATTCATCTTGATGTATTAGATCCAGGACTTACGCAACAATTGCCAAAAATCTTGATTTATAACCGCCAAGTCGCCTTGGCGCTAGCCTCTCCCTTTGGGAGAAGAACGCCAAGAAAACCTAAATTATGCGTAAGTCCTAAGATCAATAACTGAATATATCTTGTCTATCAACCCTTGCGATCATGACATTTGTTCTATGTGTTATCCATATTCATGTAACAATTATTCTTTTACAGCCATCCCGTGTAAGCACTGTAACTCTTGTAAAATTAGATTTTGCCAAAAAAACTATATAAAATTGTCCTGATTTTTTATTCATATTTCCTTTACTTATTCATTATTATATTTACAAATTTTTGGAGATTTTTTCCTAAAAATATAGTAATCTAAAAATTAGTAAGCAACCTATTTGCTCTCTACCATTTAGCTGAAAAGCGCTATTTTGGTGGTATAGCAACCTCCAAGGTGGTTAGGACATGGCAAAAGTCTAAAACCCATTCACAGTAGGGGCGAGTTTACTAATATCCTCGTTGATGTTGAATGATATCTATGTAGCTTGCGTGGCGTAGCCATACCCGCCCCTAGTTTTGACCTTTGACTTTTGCTATATTTAGTACCATGTGATTTACTTCGCTGTAAATTTGGAATATAGCACTCAAAATGGTTCAGGGTGATTATCTTCTACTGAGTCCGGCACTATTAACGTTGACTACAAGCGCTCGTGATTTAAAATTAAGTCTGGATAATTAACGAAGATGACCACAGTTATCGCACCCCAACCCCACTACACCAGTCAGTAAAAATTAGACAAAGTTCGCTACCCACTGGCTCACCAAGACCTCCTTTGCAGGTGGCGCAGGGAGATCAAGTATAGCTTTGTTCCGGTGGGATTCTGGGTTCAATCGGTAATCTATCAGACATGAGATAAATTATTAGCTCAATCGCCCTTGACAAGAATTTACCTGACTAGAGAGAAACTCTACAAGAGCAAAATTGTGGAAGATACTGCATCAGAGGAATACTTAGTCAATTAAATACATTGCATTTTAGCTGAACTATCTTAAAGTGCTTACTTACTGCAATTACCATGTAGTAACTACGGATAGAAACAATACTTTTGCTACTGATGGGCTAGAGCCAATAGTCTGTGTGCGGCACTTAGGTTACTGTTAAACAGGACTTACGCAACAATTGCCAAAAATCTTGATTTATCTAACCGCCTTCGCGCAGCGTATGCCCCCAGGGCTTTAGTCGCCCGCGCGCAGCGATGCCCGCAAGGGCTGTAGAACGCCAAGAAAACGTAAATTATGCGTAAGTCCTATTAAATTAGCCTCTTAGCGAAATCACAGACAATCAAATTGTTTTTCAAATACTATTTTCGGTTAACCAGTGGGATTATTTTGCTGTTTTACAAAAGCATGGTTGGGTCTACCACAGCAAATTCTAGTTCGATGAACTATAGCTTACCAGATATTGGGAAATTAGGAGTTAGGGGTGAAGAATCTCTGTACTAACTCCAATATGACCGCTATATTTAGCTGAACACTACTTTTGAAAATCTCTGTGTAAACTCCCAACAAGTTATTCACTAATTTTGATAGTGGCTGTTAACTACATCTCAAATCTGTGCCGATGAAGACACTTCCCATTAATAGATATAGATTTTTCCAAAAACTTCAACCCATTTCTCTTTTAAAAAAAATCACCAGTAAGACTGTTAATGGTTGTTTGCAAGTATTTAGCACAACTGGTTCTTGGTCAATCTATATAGAAGAGGGTAAGCTGATTTATGCCTGCTACTCTGAGAAAATGTTTGAGCCGCTTTACAGAAACTTGCAAAGCTTAAGTCAGCAAATCTCAACACTTCCTGATGGAATTGAGCAGCAATTGCAGGCGATATTTGAAAATGGTATTGAGGATCAAACTATACCTAACCCAGATTATCTGGCTATTTGTTGGTTAGTAACTCAAAAATACATTAGTCCGGCTCAAGCAGCAATGCTCATAGAGTTACTGGCGCTAGAAGTTTTGGAGACATTTTTGAGCTTAGAAGAGGGAAGTTATGAATTTGTCTTGGAAAGCTTTCTCGATGATATGCCAAAGTACTGTCATCTAAATATCCGTTTATTAGTCGAACAGCTTCAAACCGGTCGCCGTCAGGGAACCAACAAAGACGCATCGCCAGTTGTGCGGTTAAATCAGCCGCAAATTTCCACACAACCTGCACAAAAATCTCCTAGAGTCAGTGAAGCTCAGAAAACGGTATACTCTCACAGTGTATCAACTAACAATATTCATAATATTAATCATAGCGGTCAGCCAACTCAAGCACCTGCTGATAGAAAACTTTATAAAATACTCTGTATTGATGACAGTCCTACGGTATTAAACACTATTAAAAATTATTTAGATGAACAAATATTTACTGTGATTACAATTACTGATTCTTGGAATGTTTTAACTCAAATTTTCCGGATTAAACCAGATGTAATTTTATTAAAAGTTGAAATGCCTAATCTGAATGGTTATGAGTTATGCTCTTTGTTACGTAAGCACTCATCTTTTAAAAATACGCCTGTAATTATGGTGACAGGTAAAACAGGGCTGATAGATAGAGCTAGAGCAAAGCTAGTGAGAGCTTCAGGCTTTTTAGCTAAACCTTTTATCCAAGGGGATTTATTGAAAATAATCTTTCAACACATCAGCTAATTAGTTGATAGTAAATGTCATAAATATCTTATTTAATGATAATTTACAATTTTTGCACAATGTAAAAGACATAACTATAATATTTAGAGTATTTACGATAAAGGTCGATCTCAAATTGCTCCATATTGATCACTTCCAGAGCTTCTGTATCATCTTGGTAATGCTTTCGTAAACCGTGTAATTTTTCTTCTAAAGGTTGATAGTAATGATTCCACCAAGCTGATTCTGGGAGGACAAAATAGTCAATGATTTTGTAGCCACTATTTTGGATAATCTTTAAATTACCTTCAATATCCTGCATGGCTGGATAACCCTCATGCCAAAATTCCTTTAATTCAGTTGGTGCGTTAGGTTTAAGCCATGTAAGTTCTGAAGCTACTAAATACCCTCTCTGATTTAACAAGGGTTTCCATTGCTTCAGTCCATTTTCAAACCCATAGGACTTACGCAATAACTCTCTGCAACCCTCTTTCCTTCGTGTCCTTCGCGTTCTTTGTGGTTCGTTTTTTCATGATTTTGCGTAAGTCCTGACCCAATAATGTATATTGAACCTTCCGCCCAAATAATATCAAAACTTGCATCCGGAAAATCAAGAGCAAACATATCAGCGTTGATTACAGTAATCTTTTCTGATAATCCTTGCTGAAGCACTTTCTGTTTGAGTTCATTTACATAAAAAGGATGATTATCAATAGCAATAATTGTGCCATTAGTCAAGCTGGCTAAGTCTAAAGTCTGAAAGCCAGGGCCACAACCGATATCGATAATTTTGGGATGTGGTGGTAAATCAACCAATTTTAAAAAAGCATTTTTCGTAGATATTGAATCACCAGGCCCTTCTCTGGGTATATTCTGATGAATTTGAAAAAATATATCTTTCTGTTTATTATTCATATTGACTATTCAGCTAACTTAAACCTTTAGCCTTACCTGTGTTATGCCTTGACGCATTTCACGTTGTCGCCTTAACCAAGATAGTTTAATTATTGTACGCAGTAAGGGCGCAAATTGTACCAAGAGCGATCGCACTAATAAATTTTTTCGCAGTAGTTCCCCTTGAGCAGCTTCGTGTAACTGAAGTTGCTGGGCGCGGATAATTTCTGGCTCACGTTCTGCTTGAATATTTGATAGTGCTGTATCAATTTTTTGGTGTTCAGCATCTGCTGACAATAACGGGACTAAATAATTAGCCGCAACAATCACATCACGCAATGCTATATTTATACCTTGAGCGCGCACAGGAGACATGGGATGTGCAGCATCACCTAGAAGCAGTATCCCTGGTGCGTGCCATTTTGGACAACAACCAACCACAACAGACAGTTTAATGGGAGATTCGATGCTATCTGCATGATTGCGGAAATGTTCTGCTAGCCATGCGGGGGATAATGAAGCAAAAATTTCTGCCCAGTTTGCTTGCTTGTAGTCGGTTTTTTCCTTTGCGGAAATTACATAAGCTAAATGTAATTTATCTGACTCTGCGCCATGAAATATACTAAAAATGCAATTGTTATTTACAATCGTCCGAAACACATTATCATCTGCAAACTTAGGGCTAGCAGCCAACTTAAACCAGAGAATATCGATACTTTTGGGCTGACAGACTAATTTTAATCCAGCACGTTCTCGCACAATTGAGTTACGACCATCCGCCCCAATCACCAAATCAGCCGTCAGTGGTCGCCCATCACTGAGTATAACACCAGCAACACGCTCATTACTCCAAAATAAATCTTTTACAGAAACACCCTGGATAAATTCAAATCCATCATAGGTTTGAGCTTCCCCAATCAAAGCTTTCAGTAATGGCGGTTGTGAAACCAGTGTACAGGGACGAGTAGACCCCATTGGCTCCTCGACGCGAAATAACTGTTTTCCCTGAATAATAAACTCCCACCCATCGAGTTTTCGAGCCGGAATATCTTCCAACAGCGCAGATAGTCCCATTTGTTCCAGCGCATCTAACCCACTAGGCATTAAACCCTCACCGCGAAATACCCGATGAAAGTCTTTTGCAGCTTCAATGAGTGTGACATTAATCCCAGCTTTTACCAGGAGTAAAGCCAGTGCTGCGCCTGTGGGACCAGCGCCTACAATGATAATTTGTGCCATTCCATACCTCAAATATGTATTGATGTGAAAATGTCAGGACTAAAATCTTGGATAACAACGCTTAACTAACAGGACTTACGCAAATTTATGGAAAAAAAACCACTCCAGGCACAGAGTACACTGAGTCAAGAGGGTTTCAGAGAGTTTTTGCGTAAGTTCTATATTACTATCATGCTATACCAAGTAATATCAAAATTCTGGTTTTGTAGCGAAGGTTACTATCCGCCCCTAAACACAAATATTTTCTCGCCGCATATGACTTGTTAGATACTGATAATTTGTAGCGAATTTATTCAAACAGCTGTAGAGTAGTTGAGGTCATGTAACTCATCCTCACCTTTAAAGCATCCATCTATGGATAGAAAAACCAAGCGCCTGCTAATGCTCGTTTTTTCCTGTAGTCTAACTGGTGTAATTCTAGGCGGTACATCCAGTTGGGCAGAAAGTAATCTTTGCTTGCAATCTGAGACAGTTACAAGCGATTGTCTAAAACAAGAACCCATACAGAAAACTATACAAGGAATGAGTACCGGTTTGGTAGCAGGCGTAGGTGCAGCTGGCGGCGCAGCATGGAATATCCGCGATCAAGATTAATTTGTAACACAGCATTCCTATTTTAGATATAGAATTTGAGCAACGCCTGGGCGTTGCTCTGTTCTGAGAGTAAACAACTTCTAACCTATGGGCATTTTTGCCAAATCAGGGTTAAAAACTATAATTGCGATAGTTACGCTCGTCGAAAGCATCGCGCACCCACAAACTAACGGGTACAGCATTACCTTGAGGATCTACTTTGACTCTCACCGTAATCGGTCGAATTTGTCTTCCTCTATTTCCTCTAGTTTGCTGAACGCTTTGGAAGATATCGTTACTAATTTGCTGCCGTTGTTGTTCTGGAAGGTAATATGTTTCTACCCCATAAATAATGGCATTATCTTGATACACGCCTTTTAAGGCTACTTGATTACTGGGAAGAGATTCGGGCAGAATGCTACTGACTCTGACTGGTCTCCAAGCTCTGGGAACACCACGACCAGAGGAAATTTGTTGCTCTTGCAAAATCACATACAAATTGGTTCCAGATAACAGTTGTCTGTTTCGCCCCTGATTTCTCCTGAGTAAATCATCCCAACCGGGAAGCCTTCGCAAATTTTCCACACGGGATATATTGTATTCCAGTTGTAGGGAAAAATCTTGAACAACATTCTGAGGGTCTTGAGGCACTGTTTCCAAAATTACATTCCTACCCGCTATATTAGTATACATTGCTTGGGTAGGAACTGCTAGAATTATTCCGGCTTGAATTAACAGGGGAACTAATAGCCGCCAAAAAGGTAGAGGTTGGTTAGCTTTTTGTTCAGTAGCAATCAGGTAATCTCGAAAAGTCAGCTTCTCGGAGAATTCGACTTCAGGGGATAATGTTCTAAATGATTGATTTCCACTCGATTCAGAGGAATTACTGCTCATACTCGTAGTCCTAAAATGAAGAGTTATTTATCACAAATGTGTCTGGTTCAATTACCAGAATTAGGACTGACGCAGAGATTCTCTAAACAGAGTAAAACACAGAGATTTTCCTAGTATAAGTCAGCTTAAACAATTCACCCACTTAAAATGTCTCCAACCCTGACATAACTCTCATTGCGAATTAGAATTAGAGCCAGCAGGTAAGCGACGTTCAAACCACAGCCCAGCGCTAATTAATGCTGAACCGCATAGAACAAAGACAAGGGACTGAAAGAGTCGGTCGGTGTCGTATTCTATCGCCCGACTAATAATTTGCAGTGTTAACAATAGCATACCTCCCCAGAAGGTGCTTCTGTTATTTAACTTTAATCCTTCTCGCATTAGCCCGAATGCTAAAAATGCCAAAAGGACATTGAAAATGAAACTACCTAATTCATCAATGCGGGTAATACCTAGATGCCAGAAAGGTGTAATAATGATGAAAGCCAAAAAGGTAGTTACAACAGCAATTGTGAAAATCACTTCCCGGCGAGGCGGGTTATTTCTCAGACGCAGCAGCGACAACCATTGTAATACAGCTAAACCACTGAGAATTCCTAAATCGATCACAGGCAGAGACATGAATAGGTTATTTGTGGTAGTTGGCACAACAGAATTAAATGTTGGGGCTACCCATTGCCAACGAAAAGACAAGGCATAAAACACCAGTCCAAAAAATATCAATGCTAAGTTACGGGCGAGAGGTTGAAATAGCCTGTAATTGATTGTCGGGAACAGCAAATCGTCATAACTCCAGAATAATGCAGGAGGCAGTGCAAAAGCAAAAGATGCCAGCCAAGGAGCCATATTAGCAAAATTCAGCAGTGGTAGAGGATTGAGATTCAACTGCAACGTACCAGTAAAAACTAAGGCTGCTAAGGTGAAAATCCAGCGTGAGCGACAAAAGTATGCTAAGGGTACAAATAGTAACCACGATAACAAGGGCATATGTCGAACTACCAAACGTACCCAATTCCAGTCGCCCGCAGAAACCAAAAATTCTCCTCTTCCTATCCAATAACCGATTTGGATGAGAATAATTGCCATAATTCCCAGGGAACTTAAGGACAGACTATAAGCCATGACCAAAACACCAAATCCCCAGGCAAAAAACAGTCCGGGAGTGGAACCGTTAATATTGAAAATCTGTGCCATTAGCACGATATTTGCGCCTAAAATAAAAGCGCTTAAAATTAGTAGGGCTTCTCCCAGGATGCGTTTGCTTTGTTGCTGTTTATTTTGTTGATTGTTGCCTAATTTACTTTCTCTCCATGTATAAAAACCAGTGATACTAGTTGATAGAAACAAACTCATCATTAAGATGAATTTAACTTCTCGTGACCATAATTGCCAGTTTGCTGCTACAAAGGTAATTATACCTAAACACAAAAGGATACTACCTATAGAAATCACAATTACCACAAAGCGATCGCGTGCAGCAGCTTCGAGGTTATTAAATCGATAACGTTGTGCTAGGTCTTGGTACTGCGAAGCGCTAATTAGTCCTTCATCTCGCCACAATTGTGCTTCTCGGCGTAATTTTTGCGGAAAATTATCTAACATTTATGACCATCTCCGGTGCAGTGGGTTAACTGAGCAATCATTATCAGAATGGCGGTCATTATACTTTTAGTATGCAGCCAAAACCCTGAATAGCATTGTTCTTCTGTAACAGTTTTATTAATGGAAAAACCATCAAATTTATTACTCAAACTCTCGCGGCGTTTGTTTGAAAACCCTGATAAACAAGAAAAATTTATTGATTCATTAATTAATCCTCAGCCTTTTAATCCTGCTATTCTTTGGTGTCAAAATAAGCCAGACATACTGCCTTTTCCCGTAGAATTACCAACAAATTGGCAACCAGATTTTGTAGACCGTTTATTATTAGGAGAAAAGCCCGGTAAACATCCCCTACATCAACAAGGTTATTTTTATTGTTTAGATTTCTCTTCAGTTTTTGCAGCTTCAGTTTTATTAACAATTCCTCAGCCGGTGGGTTTAGTTTTTGATATGTGTGCTTCCCCAGGTGGGAAGAGTGTGTTTGCTTGGAAAGCTTTGCAACCTGATTTACTAATTAGTAATGAAGTGATTGGTAAACGTTTGGGGATGCTGATTTCTAATTTAAAACGCTGTGATATTAGCCCTTGTACTGTGGTTAATCGAGATTCTAGTATTTTTGCCGAAAATATGCCTTTATGCAGCGATTTAGTCATGGTAGATGCTCCTTGTACTGGGCAATCTTTACTGGCTAAAGGTGAAAAAGCTCCTGGATGTTTTCATCCTACAGCTATTAATAGAAGTGCTAATCGGCAAAAAAGAATTATCGCTAATTCGGCTCAATTAGTTGCACCACAAGGCTATCTGGTTTATATGACTTGTACTTATTCTGCTGAGGAAAATGAGCAGGTTTGTGAATGGTTTTTGTCAAAATTTCCTCAGTTTCAAGCAGTGCGTGTGAGTTATTTAGATGAATATCAGTCTCATTTAAGTAATATTTTTTGTTATCGCATTTTTCCCCAAGATAGGCTGGGTGCGGGTGCATTTACGGTGCTGTTTCAAAATACTGAAGTGGGTAAACCGCAGGAGGTAGATTTGGATGCTTTGTCTGGGGTTTGGATGAATAAGAACCACAGAGGCGCAGAGAACACAGAGAATTTTTAAATGAATTAACTAGGGATATACATAGAATATGCTCAAGCGCATCTATCAGGAGAAATAGTCCGTTAGAGAGATTTAAAGAGAAATCGGGAGATTTTTCCGTAAATTTACTGGAGTATATATCTAGATTTAATTTTAGAATACCCTGAGATATTTAGGGTGAGTTTATCATGTCAGATGTGCCTATTCAGTGTGAGAATTTAGCAGAGCAAGTTGAGTCTATATTAAAACTTTTACAACAAGAACCATCTTTACGTTCTCAAGATGTTATCCCTGTGCGGACTTCTTTGGGTAAAGTGATTTCTCCGAAGTTTGAGATTGTGTTTGCTGGTGCTTTTAGTGCGGGTAAGTCGATGCTGATTAATGCCCTACTAGAACGGGAGTTATTATATAGTGCAGAAGGACACGCTACAGGTACAGAATGCAAAATTGAATATGCAGAACCAAATAATGAACGGGTGGTTTTAACATTTTTAAGTGAAGCAGAAATTCGGGAACAAGCTAGTTTTTTATGTGAAAAGTTGGGATTTAAGAAAACCCTTAATATTAATGAATCTGAAGTAATTAATTTATTGCTTCAAGGTTGTGAAACGATTATTCAAAAGGAAGGTGGAGAAAGTAGATCGGAACGTGCAAAACAAGCGAAGGCTTTAATATTGCTGCTTGATGGGTATGAAGCAAATCGTCAACATATTCATACTATGAATAATGCTACATATTCGATGGAGCAATTTAATTTCTCTAATCTCAAGGAAGCTGCTGGATATGCGCGACGTGGTAGCAATAGCGCTGTTTTAAAACGAATTGAATATTATTGCAACCATCCCCTTTTGGAAGATGGTAATGTCATCATCGACACACCAGGAATTGATGCACCAGTGGCAAAGGATGCACAGTTAACTTACGATAAGATTCAAGATCCCGATACATCGGCGGTTGTATGTGTGTTGAAATCTGCTTCTGCTGGTGATATGACGAAGGAAGAAACGGAACTATTGGAAACAATGCGAGGGAATTCGGGAATACGCGATCGCATTTTCTACACCTTCAACCGCATTGACGAAACTTGGTATAATACCCAGTTAAGGCAGCGTTTAGATGATTTAATTAATCAACAGTTTCGGGATACGAGTAGGGTTTATAAAACCAGTGGATTACTGGGATTTTACGGGAGTCAGATTAAACAGACAAGTATCCAGGATAGATTTGGTTTAGATTCGATTTTTGCGGAGAGTATTAAAAGTCTCAATGGTACAGAAGAAACCCCGCAATTTATTCATGAGTTTAACAAATACTGTATTTCCGGTAAGCTGTCATCCAGTCAGTTCGACATTTCTGTCAAAAATGAAGGTCCCAATAAAAATTATGTGCGGATTTTATCTGAGCATGGAACGCCTTTAATTAATCAGCTAATTAAAGATAGCGGTATTGAGGAATTTAGCACAGCTATTACTAAATATTTGGCTGAAGAAAAGCGTCCACAGTTGTTTAAAAGCCTGGCTGATGATTTGCAAGAAATTTGTATTAAATTACAAAAACATTATCAAGATGAACAAAGATATTTAGATAGTCAACCGCGAGAAATTGAGGCGATGAAGGCGCAAGAATTACAACGCCTGAATCAGCAATTACAGCAAGTTGGTAAAGATTTTCACGATCATATCAAAGATGAAGTCAACCAAATAATTAATAATTACTGTGATGCTTTTGAAGCAGATTTTAAACTACTACAATCACGGATGATTAGGCGTTTAGATGAGTTGCTACATACTTTTTCTGCACTTGATGCTCATGGACGCGCTACTCGCAGTCATCCCCGGAATTCCACTGCGCCTTTACTAGCTATTTTAGTGGAAGCATTATATTATTTCGCGAATCAATTAGAAGATATTTTGATAGATTCTTCCCAACAATTAGTTACTAATTTGTTTGAGAGATTAATCGAGAAGATTCGCAGGTCAGAATACTATCGTCAATTGTATCGGTTATTAGGTAATGATGGCGGTATTGAACAAAAGGTAAAAAATGTAGAAAAAATAGTCTCTCAGGTTTTAATAAGTGATGCTCGTGTAGAATGCGATCGCTACGTCAAAGAAAGTCCTAGATTTTATGATGAAGGCACTTTTTCCATATATCAATTTCGTCAGACATTGCTGCAAACATCCCAAGGTTATGATTCCCAAAGCATAGTAGAAGCAGAACCAGCAATTAGACAATTGTTAAAGTTAGATTTTGAACCGAAGATTCAGAAAACAATTCGCCAAACCTTCCGCCAAACCATCAACCAAACTATCAATACTCAGTTGTTACCAATGGTAGAACAGCAAGCAGATGATATTTTGCAGCAGTACCCCCAAGCGCGTGCTTATTTAGAGCAAAGTCTACAACAAGAAGCGGAAGAAAAAATACTCAAAAATCAACGCTTATTGAGTATTGTTGAACAAAAAATCACAGCTTATAATTCAGCCGTTTCTCAAATCAATAATTGCTTACAGTCCATGCATTTATATGAATTATTACCTGTAATTGGGAAAGAAAATGTGCAGCCTTTGGAAACTGATGCAGAAATTATAGAAGACAATGTGAACGTGAACAATATTTGGGATTCCGAAGATTTAATGGATGTTCTAAATTAATTGAACATGGTAAATAATTAAAACCTTGTAGTGAGGACTTTAATCCTCACTCTCTCCTGTAGCCTAATCTTAGAGGTAAGCGCAACTATTTACAAATTCATCTGTGTTTATCTGTGGTTAAATAATCTTCCCGTACCCCAATCAAGAGAGAAATACGATAGATAATTACTGTAGTAATTTTGTAAAATAAAAATTAATATGCCAGAAAACTTTAGCCTAAAAAACTGTAGTGAATAAAACACGCCGTATTCCCATACCACCCTCAGTCAGGAAATATGTATTTGAACGTGACAAATACCAATGTCAAAGCTGTGGAAAAACTAAATTAGAAACTAACCTCACCATTGATCATATTATCCCCCTAGCCCGTGGCGGTCAAAATGATTTGAGCAATTTACACACACTCTGCTTTACTTGTAATCGGCAAAAAACAGACAACCTCGACCCCCGATTCCGGCGACATTTTGAGGATTTCTAATCAGTGCTGGTAAGATAGATAAAGAAATTATGAACCACAGATAAGAGGAAATAAGAGGTAATTTAAGTGGCAGTAAAAAACTAAATCCATTTAATCAAAAAGCATCCTCTCTCTCCCCTCTTAAACCTCCGCGAACCTTTGCGCGAACCTTTGCGAACCTTTGCGTTAAAAAAAAAGGTGCATTGTCTCCACAACAACACACCCTACCAACTTCATACTCAGTTAACCAAACTTACTCAAAACCTTACTGACATCAACAGCTAATTTTTGTCCTAACTTCAGCAATTGACGACATTGATTATTGTCTTCTTTATCAGCAAAAGTAGTAAGACACAATGGCACAATTTGACTTTGCAAACAACTGAAATATAGCTCTTGAGATTTGTGTAGAGAAATCCCAATATTTAGTTGATAGCTAACATCAATTAGCCGTTCTAAGCACTGAATTTCTGTAGCAAAACTGCCGTTGGTATCGTGTAACAATTTCCAAAGTAATCGCATGATCAATTGTTCTAATATCTGCTTACCTTCGGGAATATTCAGCCGACAATGCAGATGTTTAGCTTCAGTAGCGATCGCCTCTAATTCTACAACATGACCTAAGCTTAACGCCGCATCAGTGATATCTTGCTCAAGCGATCGCAATGTGATCATACACCGCGATCCCAAAGCAATCTCCGCAGCTACCTGCAACTCTTGGGGAACCTCTAACTCATCCCGGTGAAACGCCATCAAAATACCGTAATTATTCCGATATACTTGGCTATAAAGTTGATCTAACCGAGTCAGTGTTTCCTGACTAAGTAGGCGCATAATCCGGTGACGTTCTTCAGCAAACAAATTCTGCAAGCTGAATGTTTCCTCTTTAAATAGCTGTGTCATCACCAAGATAGTGTGAGCCGCACTCGCCTGTTCTAAAGAACTAAACAGCTTTTCTTTCAACTTGCTGTAATTACGCCGTCCCGTAAATAATTGAGTACAGCAGTGGAAATCCCAGCCGCCTAAATGCAGCACAGCAAATACTAAACTCTCACTTTCCCAGGTAATTTCTGACACCAACTGTAAATGTCCAACCGCCAGCGTCAATGATCCCATGCGTTGCATCTGGTAATCTATCTCATTGACGGTGTAACAATAAACACGCTTTTGGTCAGGATGAGGATATTTAGCTTTTCCAGGATGAGGATTGGGCTTCTCTGTAGATTTATGATTCCCAAACAGAGAAGTAATAGCATAGTGGGCGGCTACTTGCTTTACACTAACTTGGGCAGTTTGCACCAATTGGCGATAAACTTCCCCACCATGTTTGAAACTATCCACATTACTGGGGGCTAATCCCAAGCGTTTGAGGAAATTCTTTTCCAACTGCACACCAGCCACATCTCCAGCCAATTCCAAAGCACGGGAAGCATAGCGGAGAATTTGCGTACCTTCTGGACGAGAAATTTCTTCAAAAAACCAGCCGCAACTGGTGAACATTAGCAAAGCGTGACGCTGCATTTCTAACAGACGCAAAGCATCTACTTGTTCGGCGGCGGTGAGTTTGTGAGTTTGATGGCGAGAGAGGAAGGAGTTAACATTAGCAGGAGAGCGATCGCGCATCACTTGAATATATTCATCTCGTGCTAACCAGGGATCATTAAATAGCAGCCCAGCATTTTCCTCATACACCAAAATCAGCTGATCCCGCAACCAGTTTAAAGCATCCCGCAGAGGTCGCCGCCATTTTTGATGCCAAACACCACCTTCACCACCACAACCACAATCATCTTGCCACCTATCGACACCGTGGGCGCAACTCCAAGCCGTGGCGGGTTTAATTTCCGCTTCCCAAGTGGGAGTATTTAGACTGAGATAATGAGCAAAATTCGTCACCGTCCAGCCGTGCTTAGGAAACTCACCGATAAAAGCGTAGGCTAAAGTTTTCTCGGTTCCCTTCTTATGGTGTCCGAAGGTTTCCCCATCTGTAGCCACAGAAATTAATTGGGCTGGACGATGATCCCCACGTACCGCCGAACCGATGCGGCCAGCAAAGTGACTGGAATTATAAACCACATCACTAAAACCCATATCCCGTGAAATGGGACCATCGTAGAAGAAAATATCAATGTAAGGGCGGGAGTGGCTATCAGTGCCGCTACTACCTTCTAGATAACAGCGATAAGGACGGGTAGGATCAATTTGACTACCGCCAACTTCTAGCCATTCCGGGTGGGGATCATGCTCAGTTGGTAGAGGACGGCAACGCTGCGCCTGAGATGGTGCGAGGATAATGAAGCGAATACCTTCGGCCACCAAAGCTTCTAAAGTGGCATAATCCACACCTGTCTCGGCTAACCACATCCCTTCGGGATCACGCCCAAAACGAGAGCGAAAATCCTCTTTACCCCAGCGAATTTGGGTGTATTTATCCCGTTCATTAGCCAGAGGCATAATAATGTGATTGTATACCTGTGCGATCGCATTACCATGACCATGCAAGCGCTGACAACTCTTGATGTCTGCCTCCAAAATTCGCTGATAAACCTCAAAATCGTAGCGTTCTAGCCACGACATCAGCGTTGGCCCCATATTAAAGCTGAAATATTCGTAATTATTCACAATCTCCACTATTTCACCCTGGTCATTAAAAACCCTGGCAAAAGCATTGGGGCGATAGCATTCCCAGTGAATGCGTTCATTCCAATCATGGAAAGGAGCCGCACTCGGTTGACGTTCAATCGCGTCTAAATAAGGATTTTCCCGTGGTGGCTGATAAAAATGACCATGCACAGTTACATAAACACCAGTCGCCTGTTTCAGGGGATCAGTCTGGTGAGTATCGTGGGGAGTTGAATGTGATGTAAAACTTGCGCCAGGGCTAACTGGCCTTTCAGCAGCAGAAGTCATGTATATTTATCCAAATAAAAAACTTACGTTTGCGCCGAACACTTGGATTTAAACCTTACTACAGAGGTTTGAACACCAAATCCGGTATACAGCAAAACTATGGGTATATAGTACAGTTAAATTTCCCAAAAAACTGTTTGACTGAAGCCGGAAATCTGCGTTATTGCACAGACATTAGGGTTTTTTATGAGCAGCGTCAGTCAGATATTTTCAGGTCTATGATCTATTAAACCCCATATTTCGCCGAAAATCCTAGCTCTAATTGATATTTTTGCTACGAAAGTTTGCCAAAACTCCATAAATTGCAATTTTTTTTTACATATCTCGTAAAGTCCGGCGTAAATGGCACAACCCATTAAAATCAATGAAAAGTCCATAAAATAAGACTTTTGACTTCATGGCGGTATTGATTAGTGCCAGTCTAAAGACAGTATAATTTCTAAAAAAACCGCAGACACTTGAGAGTATCCTAGTATCTGGTTGCAGATTGCCTCTACATGGCAAATAATCACACAAATCTGTGCATGATACTCTCACCTTAAGGTAGCAAATGTCAGTTAAAAACACCCTCTTTCTGGTTTTATTGCTGTTTATTCCAGTTTCCTTAGCAGCCCACATTCTAGAGTGGGGAGACTTGATAGTTTTTATCACAGCTGGTTTAGCAATTTTGCCCTTAGCCGCCTGGATGGGTACAGCTACAGAAGAAATAGCTGTAGTAGTTGGACCTTCATTAGGGGGATTACTCAACGCCACTTTTGGCAATGCCACAGAATTAATTATAGCTTTAGTTGCTCTGAATGCCGGCTTGGTGGATGTAGTCAAAGCCAGTATTACAGGTTCGATTATCGGCAACTTACTACTGGTAATGGGTTTGTCGATGTTTTTGGGTGGACTGCGTTACAAGGAACAGAAATTTCAATCAGTTGTGGCGCGGATGAATGCTTCATCCATGAATTTGGCAGTAATTGCTATTTTGTTACCAACGGCGGTAAATTACACTTCCATCGGAATTAGCGAAAAAGTTCTGCAAAATCTTTCCCTTGCGGTCGCAATTGTGTTAATTCTCGTCTATGGGCTAACCCTGCTATTTTCGATGAAAACTCACGCCTATCTATATGATGTCGGTGTTGCAGAGATAGAAGGAGAAGTAGACGTAGAAGTAGAAGACACTTCCCATAGCAAACCCAATATGTGGCTATGGAGTTGTGTATTGCTAGTATGTACTCTTTTAGTGGCACTGGAATCAGAATTGTTGGTAGGTTCTTTGGAAGTAGCCACATCTCAACTAGGTTTGACATCACTGTTTACAGGGGTAATTTTGGTTCCCATCGTTGGTAACGCTGCTGAACACGCCACCGCAGTCACCGTGGCCATGAAGAATAAAATGGATCTTTCCATCTCTGTAGCTGTGGGATCAAGTATGCAGATTGCTCTATTTGTTGCGCCTGTTTTAGTGATAGCTGGGTGGGTACTTGATAAACCGATGGATTTAGATTTTAACCCCTTTGAATTAGTGGCTGTGGCGGTGTCTGTTTTAATTGCCAATAGTATTAGTTCTGATGGTGAATCTAATTGGTTAGAAGGGGTTTTACTATTAGCTGCTTATACAGTCGTGGGGTTTGCTTTCTACTTCCATCCAGTCATCGATAGCATAGGGTAGTATTTGACTTACTGAGGAATTTGATGAGACTTTAGGAGGAAGAAAGCAAATACTAGGCTACTGTACATTTAACTCACTTAAATTCAAATATAGTAGTTCTTGCCCACAAAATCTCAGTTTTGCAAATGTATCCTCAATTGATCTCCCCTTAATCCCACGTCAGTTGCTACAAGTCAGCCAAGCCTGATCTTCAGCACACCTCCGGTGATGGCGCTAGCCTCTCCCCCTGGGAGAAGACCGGAGGGACTCACCAAGCCACTGGCTCCCCTGATGAAGATTGGGGTGAGATTTTATAGGGGTTTCTCAAAAAGTGAGAGACTCTGTTTCTCGCCTGAGTAGGTAAGGAACGATGATCTCAATAAACACGCCCCTACTGACTACAAGGTACAGAGATAATTCTGTATTTAGAAGACGAGGAAAGGTTATACTAATGGACTTAAAACTTACTAAATAAATTCATCGGGGAAAAACAATTGTCAATGAGAATGTAGCTTTAATAACAACTGCAAGAGGAGATGTTTATAAATAACACTTGCTCCAAAAATATTACATAACTTGTGGGAATTTCTCCGTACAAACCCTTCCGGACTGACAACAAGATTGTTTGTCAAATTAACAATTAGGTTATTAGTAAAATGAATGACGATGAGTGAAATTGGCCTGCTGATTACGGGTATATTAACCGCAAGACAACTATCTTTGCCCAATAAATTACCGAAGCAGCAACCATTTCAGATGGAAAATAGCTCGGAGAGGTTAACACAGAGTAACGTAACTCAATTAGCTCGCAATTCTCAAATCACACCACCGGAATTTATCCCCACAGATCAAGTTTTTGTCAGGACTTCATCCGCATATCAGCTAGCTAAAGACAAACTTTTGGATAAAATTAGAAAAAAGCATCTGTCTCCAGGTTCTTTAACCCTAGCGAAGAACCACTATACCCAAGCTAAAAGCCAGAATGGTATCAAGGTAGCAGCGAGATCATCGCCCAGGTTTAGCGGTCCTGCTCTACCAACTCTACGTTTTGGTAGTTCCGGTACTTCTGTGAGAGTTTTACAAAGACTGTTAGTTTCTAACGGCTATGCTATTCGAGTTGATGGGGCTTTTGGTCCACTGACTGAAACAGCTGTTAAAGCTTTTCAAAACCAGCGTAGTTTAGGGGTAGATGGAATAGTTGGACCAGTGACTTGGCAACAGTTGACAATATAGTCAGTTGTCAGTAGTGATAATTAACAACTAACAACTGACTAATTATAGTTCTAACGGTGCTGATGTTGCTCTAATAATTCTTGTGCTTTGGGTTTGTAAATTAAATAGAACAAAGCTTCAAGATAGCGCAACAAATCTTCCCGGTTTTCTTTGGAGGTGAAGTTCCAAAAGCCATAAATCCGGGCTAAAGATAACAGCTTTGTAGTATGGATTTTCCAGGTATATGTAGTCAATACCCGCTTAATTGCTTCCTCGGAAACGGCATCCCAATAGTGAGAACTTTGCTCACACTTGGTGACAAATTCTAAGATTTTCTCGGCTGTTTCTTCTAGATTTGTGGGGTTAATGTAAAAGCCATTCACCTTATCTTGAATAATTTCTAGTGGTCCACCAAATTGGGTAGCAAAGGTGGGGATTCCTGAAACCATAGATTCCAAGATTGTCAAACCAAAGGCTTCAAATAAAGCTGGTTGGACAAAGATACCTTTGCGATCAGCAATTACTCGGTAAATTTCACCAGAATCAGATTTGGTTAAGCGGACACCTAACCAACGAATCTTACCGTAAAGATTGTACTGTTCAATGATTTGATAGAGTTTGATAATTTCGTCGCGTTCTTCGTTGTCGCCTGAATCTTCTACACGCAACTTACCCGCTACTAAAATTAAGTTGCAATGTTCCTGTAATTCTGGACTCTTACCATAGCATTCTGCTAAACCTGTGAGGTTTTTAATCCGGTCAAGTCGCGCTACTGAGAACAGAGGGCGCTTTGTGGGATCATCCAGTTTACCAAAGATTTGGTGAGGATCTTCCAAGGTAAACAGGATATCAGCTAGGCGATCGCTATCAGCTTCTACTCGGTCTTCTTTACGTGTGTAAGGGAAGTAATAACTCTCGTTGACTCCAGGAGGTACAACGTTAAATTTGGGACTAAATAATTCAATCCCGTTGACTACGTGGTATAACTCCGGCATGGTGAAGCATTTGTACGATTCGTACTGTCCCACACTATCGGGTGTCCCGACTATTTCTTGATAGGTACTGCTAACTACGAAATTTGCAGCATTCATCGCAATCAAATCGGCTGTAAATTGTAAGGAGAAATGATATTTATCCTCTAATTCTTCCCAATAAAGGTTACTAAACAGGTATTTGGATTTTTCCAAGGCGTGGGCGATGTTACACTGAGTCACATCCATCCGCCGTGCTAAGAGAAACGCTACCAAGTTACCATCAGAGTAGTTACCCACGATTAAGTCTGGTCTACCTTGAAATTCTGCTAAAAGTTCTTTTTCAGAATCAATCGCAAAAGTTTCTAAATAAGGCCAAAATTCAAATCGGGAAATCCAGTTTTGCGTCATATTGGGATTGAAGTCCCGCAGAGGTACGCGCAAAATCCAGGCGTTTTCTGTACCGTGAACTTTTTCTAGCCGTTGATTACACAATGTCCCGTCACTATTGGGAATCAAGCGGGTGAGAATAATTACTTTTGGCTCGACGTTCAGTCCATCTAAACCAGCTAATTGAGCATCTTCTTGGAGTTGTTTTTCTAGATTCTTGGCTTGATCGAGGACATAAACCACTTGTCCACCTGTATCAGGACGACCCAAAACGCCTTCTTGACCGAACCAACCATGCGCCGATACGAGGACGATTCTAAAAATCATCGGGATGCGAGAAATAAAGGCTTCGATGGTTTGGGGGTCAGGAGAATCAATCAATTCATCTAAAATATCCAGGGTATCACCTACCCGCTTGGCTGTGTTACCCCAACCCGGCTCAAAACCGATCATTTGCAATTCAAAGCGGAATTTTTCGTAGGGTTCGTCTTTGGGGCGATCGCTCACAAAGGTGATGGCTTTTTTAATTTGGGTGGAAAGTTGCTGCTGTGTTGTGATGCGATCGTTGATTAGCAGCTGGACACCGTTATATTGGTGGAGACGCAAGAAATTTAATAAGCTGTCCAGCAACTGTTTTGAGTCTTGGAAGATTTTGCTGGATAGATAGCGGTTGAGGAATTGTACCCCTTTACCAATGTTTTTCGGGTCGCGGATGACTGGGGTGTAGTCATAAAACGGACCAAAATCTAGTTCGAGTAAATCACCTTCTAGGGGATGATATTTATTCACGAAGCGATCGCGTAGATCCAGCAGTTCCTGTACTGACATTGGCTCAACATTCAAATCCTCTGTGAGCCGATAAACTTCTTGACTAGCAATTTTAGGACGAATAATAAAGCACAGGCTGGAATCCTCTTGAATAATTTCCTGAGTATAATAAATTAGTTTGCCTAAGCGGGAAGAAGCGGCAGAAGTTTCTGACTTCTCGGACTTGGAACAATAATCAATAAATACATTCAGGATGTCGTTACGCAGCAAGTAATTTTTTTCTTCCTGGCGTAACTGACTCGCAAAGGAACGCAAATCGCTTTTTTCTTCACTATCCAGGATTGCTTGGATCAATTCAGACATGGGAACCCCTAACATTAAATTGGCATTTTTGACTGGCAAGACAAAGCTAACACCTCCCCCTTGCATCTGATTACATATAAACACAGATAAACACAGACGACTTTTCTCTCTGTGTTCCTGGGATCAGCAATGATCAGGCTTCTTAATTAGTGTTTGCCTTTAGTCAGAATATATGCTACTCAGTGTTTTTTCACTCTAACTCAGGAGTGACATTTTCTCTTCCTCTTGACACAAAATATGTAGTCAATTCTAGAAAAATAGTTGTTTGTGATTAATTATACAATTTTCACAATACCTGAGTCAAATTGAAAAAAGCCTTAATTCGTAGGTTGGGTTGAAGCATGAAACCCAACAAATGCCTTGCGTTGCGCTGTCGCTTAACCGAACCTACAAAAAATGGCTTAAATGAAATCAACATATTAAGTTAAAACAGGGCGAACGATGGGAATTGAACCCACGAATGGTGGTACCACAAACCACTGCCTTAACCACTTGGCTACGCTCGCCATTCTATATTGATGATTATAGCACCATCATAAGGAAATAATCAAGACTTTTTTTTCAAGGAACGGATTTTGTTAATTTAGAGTCTTGGGAGTCCAATAACTATAGAGAATCACAGCTAGAAGAAATGAAAGCACTTACCATTATTGCATTTTCGGGAGCAGTCGGACTAGCCGCCTTGGGGGTAGCAATGGCGACAACCAATCCTTCTCAGGTGGAATACGAAGAGTATGCAGCACAACGGCTCACAGAATATTTAAAAAAGGACGTTTGCCAAAAAACAGCAAATTTTTTAGAAAATTTAATCAAATCTCAATGCGACAATCTGGTAGATAAAGCCACGCCGCAAATGCAGGAAATTTTGGGACGCAGTACAGAACAGCAGAATTTCCTGATTTTTAGTGTTTACAAGACAGATTTAAAGCTGAGTTCCTTGATACCTATTTATAAATTTGAAACGGTGGGAGCATTTAATAACTTTTATACTTACACCGCCGAGCAGCAATAAGCCAAAAATCGGGAATACAATCAGTAAGCCTAGTCAAAGCTTAACTTGTAATGATACTCTGCCCCAAAATTCACGGTGTCTTGGAAGCGGTGGTTTTGGCAGAACTTTTTTAGCTGTGGATGAACACCTCCCCTCCAAACCCAGGTGTGTAAATAACTCCAAGCTACCAACCTGCTACTCTAAAAATAGCTACTGAGAGTGAAACTTTTTTCCATGCCATCTGCGTATTTATTAGTATCCCACGGCAGTCGTGACCCCCGTCCAGCAGTTGCTATGCAGCAATTAGCAGAATTTGTATCCCAAAAATTAGGGAATACTAAAAATCCGGTAGGTATAGCTGCTTTGGAATTACAACCTGAGCCTTTACATCAGCAGATTCAAAAATTTGCCAGTGGTGCTTTAGTAGACGGGATTGATTGCTTGCAGATTGTACCCCTATTTCTGCTACCGGGTGTCCATGTGATGACGGATATTCCTGATCAGATTACTTTGGCACAACAGGCTCTTGGTCAAGATATAATGATTAACCTGCATCCCCATCTCGGTAGTCATCCCAGTTTAATTACGTTACTGTGTGAGCAAATGGCGACGATGAAAGCTGAAACCACAATTTTGTTAGCTCACGGTAGCCGTCGTCCTGGTTCCCTGAAGCCAATTGAAACCATAGCTGCCAAATTGGGAGCAGTAACGGCTTATTGGGCTGTAGCTCCTAGTTTAGAATCACGATTACAAGATTTGGTCGCTGCTGGCAAGAGGGAAATTGCAATTTTGCCATACTTTTTATTCACAGGTGGCATCACCGATGCGATCGCTCAGTCCATAGAAAAGTTAAAATTACAATTTCCTACTGTAACTTTCCAACTGGCTGCGCCTTTGGGAGCAAGTGCAGAATTAGCTGAGATCATCGAGGATTTGATACATACATGAGCCGCACAGAGAAAGAAGCGCAAAGCTGTTGGGGTAAGGTTTATTTGCTAGGTGCGGGACCAGGAGATCCAGGACTCATGACCCTTAAAGGTAAGGGTTTATTGTCATGTGCAGATGTAGTGATCTATGATGCTTTGGTCAGTCCGGCAATTCTGGACATGATTAATCCCCAAGCTGAAAAAATCAACGCTGGTAAGCGCATGGGGAGACATTCACTGTTACAAGAAGAAACCACCCATTTGTTAATTGAAAAGGCGCAACAACACGCTGTAGTCGTGCGGCTAAAAGGCGGCGACCCGTTTATTTTTGGTCGCGGTGGCGAGGAGATGGCAGATTTAGTCCAAGCCGGGGTATCTGTGGAAGTTGTGCCGGGAATTACATCGGGAATTGCCGCTTCTGCCTATGCTGGCATACCTTTGACTCATCGGCTGTATAGCTCTTCGGTTACTTTTGTGACTGGACATGAATCTGCGGGTAAGTATAAACCGAAAGTGAATTGGCAAGCGATCGCCCACGGTTCAGAAACTATTGTAATTTATATGGGCATTCACAACCTGCCTTATATTGTGGAGCAATTCAGCCAAGCTGGGTTGGATTTAGAAACACCCATAGCCTTAGTCCGTTGGGGTACAAGACCCGAACAAGAAGAATTAATTGGCACTTTAGCAACCATTATTGAGCAAGTTGAAGAAACTGGATTTAGCGCACCGGCGATCGCAGTCATTGGCTCAGTAGTCAATCTGCATAGTATATTATCTAACTGTCGTCCTGTGTAAATTTTGGGAAGATATTTCCTGGTTCTCTGCCCGTTCAACTGGCAATTTTAAGTAAAAACACTGTAGTCGAACAAGGTTAACTAATTTACCTTAAACAGCAAGAAGGCTCACACTTACCGCGAAGCGGAAGTGTCGAGATGAATTGCGCGTGAGTTGACGACAGTCCTTTGACCAAATTTCCCCGCAGGGGAAACAGGGAAGAGGACATGGAGGAAACGAACATTTTGTATATCTTGACTCACGGCGAGATTTTCTATTATCATGAACACCGAAACACGGTAATAGGTCGATACCATGGTGTTGACCTGGGTTTAAAGAATTTTGCCATCACTTCTAATGGTTCAAAATATGACCTACCTAAGAAGCGATTAGCAAAACTAGAAAAGAACAGAAAGCGTCAACAGAAAAAACTAGCCAGAAAAAAAGATAAGGCATCTAATAAACGTCAAAAAGCTAAACGCTTAGTAGCTAAAATTTCTAGCAAAATAGCTAGAGTCAGAGAGGATTTTCTACACAAGCTATCTCGCAAAATAGCATACGAAAATCAAGTAATTTGTGTAGAAGACCTGGCAGTTAAGAACATGGTAAAAAACCCTAACCTTGCCAAAGCTATTAGTGACCAAGGATGGGGAATGTTTCTCACTATGTTGAAGTACAAAGCCGAGAGATTTGGACACACATACATTGAAATAAATCGTTTCTTTCCATCATCTCAGCTTTGTAGTCAAGCTCTGCTACTTGAGGGGGCGACAAAAATGGTAAAAGTATTACTCCCAGAGGGATTGAAGTAACAGACCCTCTCAAAAAAAACGGTTCTTATTGACAATACTATGTGGTTATTAGACAGCTAATTAAGAGGGACAGTTTGATGGTAAAAAAGAATGGTCTCGTCAAATTAACAAGACCCGAAATAAATGTTACCCTCATTCTATCAACCAATCCTATCCAAGTACCTCAGCCGTACACAATTAATTACTCTAAAAATGCTGGTATGGTTGCTACAAAGTCAGAAACAAGTAAAAATAGAAAGATTGGCTGCTACTATACCTTTACCTTGAGGGGGCGACAAAGAAGTTAAAGAGGCTGCTGTATAAGCATCATAGCCATCACCCCCTGCTGATAAAATGCCTGCTTAATTAGGAATAACACGGTAATGTTTGACATTGAATGTACAAAGTGTGGCACTTCTGCCAACAGCACAAGCAGCAATCAAGGCATCTAACAAGCCTAAATTGTCTGATAAATGGTAGGTTGTAAAGTCTGACAAGGCGCGAGTTAAATCAGCCTCACTCGGCCATACTACAGGTAGGGGTGAAACCAGTTTTAAGGCATTACGCAACTTTTGCTTGTTTTGAGAATCCTGAATTAATTCCATAACCACAAAGCCAGGTACACTAGGCAACTCTGATAGGCTGGCAAACCAATTTATTGAGGGAGAATGACCCCGTTGAATATCAATTAAAATGTCTGTATCTAGCAAATACATTAACGTTACCTATGACCTCTCACGAGTTTCAGCCTCGTGGCGTAACTGTCGAGCGTAGGCTTGACTATCTGTAATGTCGGGTCTTGAATTGATGACACCTTCATTCTGCCAATAGGCTACAAGTTCGGCTCCTGTTTTGGGAGAATTTGCTATAGTCTGTCTTACAGAGAGAAGACGAAGAATGTATTCAGAAAGAGTTAAGTTGATTTGAGAAGCTTCATTACAAAGCTCATTTTCTAGCTCTGGTGGCAAATTAAGATTAATATTCACTTTGGCTCTCCTATTTAGCTTTGATTCTAAGAGGATGTCTGAAAACTTTTTCGTGTTGCATAAAACACTTGTATATCCCCCTAAATCCCCCTTAAAAAGGGGGACTTTGATTAATTTTCCCCCCCCTTATTAAGGGGGGTAAGGGGGGATCTGGATAAAACTGATACTTATCAGACATCCTCTAAGTTTTAGATTGATAATAATTTGGATAATATAAGGAGAATTATTCTGTTAATACCTCGGCTAATCACAAACAGGACTTACGCAAAATTATGAAAAAACGAACCACACCAGACGCAGAGGACACAGAGGAATAAGCGTTTGAGAGGGTTTTTGCGTAAGTCCTAACAAATAACGCATCATGCCAAACGTCGGTAAAGTTCAGCATTTTTTTTCAGTACATAATTAGCTGCATCGGTGAAGTCGCTTTTTTGCTCACTTAACCATTTCTCGATATTAGCACTCAGTAAATCTTCAAGAGAAATGCCATGTAATTTCGCTAGTTCTTCTAGCTTTTCTAATTGGCTATCTGGAATATTGATAGTAATTGCAGCCATAACTATTCATCCTCCGAATTTGTGAGTAGAGTGTAAATTCATTGAGTTATTCCTAAATTATGGACTATTCACACAACAACCGCCTCTGCAACAGCACCTTGCATTTTATTCATTGCATCTAACAAACTTTGTAATTGTTGGTCAGCTTTTAAAACTGCTAAACCGCGCACTGTTACTTTACCAGGAGAGTAAACAAAACGCGTCTTCAAATGTTCTGGTAAATTCGCTGCTAGTAAATTCCAAGCAGGTTCTTCCATTGGCGTTTCTAAAACAATGTGTTGCTTATTCTCTGGTTTAATGCGGCTAAATCCTAACTTTTTCGCTAGCTGTTTAAGTTGCATGACTCGTAAAAGTTGATTCGCTGGAACTGGTAACGCCCCATAGCGATCGCCCCACTCAGCCGTGATATACTTTAATTCTTCTGAAGACTTCGCCGCCGCCACTGCCCGGTAAGCACTCATCTTTTGATCCACGTCGGGAATATAATCGGAAGGAATAAATGCTGTGAGGTTGAGGTCAATTTGTGTCTCATCAACTTTGGGTATTTCTTGTCCTCTAATTTCTCGAATCGCCTCTTCCAGCATTTCCATATACAAATCAAAGCCGATCGCTTCCATTTGACCAGATTGTTCTGCACCTAGCAAGTTACCCACACCCCGGATTTCCATGTCGCGCATCGCTAGCTGATATCCAGAACCGAGTTGGGTAAATTCCTGAATCGCCCGCAGTCGTTGCCGTGCGGCATCTGATAAAGTTCGTTGCTTGGGATAAAATAACCAAGCGTGTGCTTGGATTCCAGCACGTCCTACACGACCACGTAATTGGTATAATTGCGATAAACCGAAGCGGTGAGCATCTTCAATTAAGATGGTGTTGACTCGCGGAATATCTAAGCCAGATTCAATGATTGTTGTACAAACCAGAATATCGGCATCACCATTACTGAAAGTCAGCATGGTTGATTCTAACTCGCTTTCATCCAGACGACCGTGAGCGATCGCAAACTTACCCCCCGGTATCATTTCTCGTAAATTAGCTGTCAGTTCTTCAATGCCTTCCACTCGTGGAACTACATAAAAAACTTGTCCCCCTCTGTCTAATTCTTGACGAATAGCACTGCGGACAATTTCCGGGCTTAATGGCGCAAGGTGAGTTTTAATTGGTCTTCTGGTGGGGGGTGGTGTGGTAATTAAACTCATTTCCCGAATTCCCGACAAAGACATATATAAGGTACGGGGAATGGGAGTCGCGGAAAGTGTCAGCACATCAACTTGAGTTTTCAAGCTTTTAATTTTTTCCTTTTGATTCACCCCAAATCGTTGTTCTTCATCCACCACCAACAGCCCTAAATCCCGAAAGCTGACATTTTTCCCTAAAAGTTGATGTGTCCCCACGACTATATCTAATTCCCCTGTAGCTAATCGCTTTTGAATCGTGCGGCGTTCTTCAGCACTGCGAAAACGATTCAGTAAGCCGATATTTACCGGATAAGGTGCAAAGCGTTCTTTAAGGGTGTGGTAATGTTGCTGAGTCAGAATGGTAGTGGGTGCTAACAGTGCGACTTGTTTACCTGATGTCACAGCTTTGAAAATCGCGCGAATAGCTACTTCGGTTTTACCAAATCCTACATCACCACAAACTAAACGATCCATTGGGCGATCGCTTTCCATATCGCGTTTGACATCCTGCACAGCTTTTAGCTGGTCTGTAGTGGCTTGGTAGGGAAAAGAATCTTCCATTTCTTCTTGCCAAGGCATATCTTGGGGATAGGTATAGCCTTCTTGCTTGGATCTCGCTGCGTAAAGTTTCAGTAAATCCACTGCTAACTTTTTGATGGCTTTACGAACGCGGTTCTTCGTATTCTCCCAAGCCTTACCAGTCATTTTATGCAGTTCTGGGGCTTTATCTCCTGTGCGGCGAAACCGGGATAAAGAACCAACTTGATCAGCTGCAACTCTCAGAATACCATCAGCATACTGTACTACTAAATAATCACGGGTTTCGTGGTTAATCGTGAGACTTTCCAGCTTGACAAATTTACCTACTCCGTGACTTCTGTGAACGACATAATCACCTTGACGCAACTTGTTAGGGTCTACTTGTTTGGAACTGGCTTGGCGACGTTTACGTATATATCCCGGTGTAGCTAAGGAATGCTGTCCGTAAAATTCCCGGTCTGTGACGACTACCAGCCGATATGTCGGCAAAATAAAGCCTTCTAGTTCGGCTAAACCGGAATATTTCAGGGCTACAGGTGTATGGTTAATTTGTAATTTGTCAATTGCTTGGTAGTCACGGGGATTGGGGATAAATTGCGCCGGACAATCGTGTTCTTGGAGGAGAGAGACAGAACGGGAAGGTTGGGCAGAAATGAGCCAAATGGAGAAATTGCGATCGCGCTCTTGTCTAAGTGTTTGCGCGAGTTTATTAAATTGGTGCGGTGTCACAGGTAACGAACGACTCGCCAAATTTATCCCACTGTTTTCCTCAGCTAGTTCTGATAAATATATGGTGGGAAATTTAGTCACATCAACGAGACATTCATCAAAGGAACGGTGAATTTTCGGTAATTCTAAGGAAATAGAGCTAGATTCTTCCCCACTCCCTACTCCCCACTCCCTACTCCCCACTCCCCATTGTTCTTCTGCATTTTCCACCCAGCGATCGCTATGTGCATGACACTGTTCTGGTTCATCCACAGCAATCAGAGTATTTTCACCTAAGTAATCTAAAAGCGAAGCCGGTTTTGCAAAAGCCAATCCCAAAAAACGCCGGCTACCTTCTAAAAGTTCTGAATCTGTAAAATCAGCATTGTCTTTGAGTGCTTCCGAAACAATAGGCGCAAAACTAGTAGGAGTCAGGGTAACTTGGTCAACTTTGTCAAGAGCAGAACGTTGAGTTGCAGCATCAAATTCGCGGATTTTCTCAATTTCATCGCCAAACCACTCTAATCTTACGGGCATTTCCGACGAAACCGGATAAACATCGACAATATCACCGCGCCGACTCCATTGGCCTTCTGTTTCCACCAGTGGAACGCGTTCATAGCCCAAAGTCGTGATTTTTTCGCCGAAGGTATCCAAATCAAATTCCATCCCCCGCTTGACAGTCAGACAGAACGGTATAAAAGCATCTGGCGGTGGTAAATGGGGTTGTAACGCCCCAGCCGTGGCGACAATTGCCAAAGAACGCTTGGTTGTGGGATTTTGGCTTGATTCCCCGTTTTCATTCATCAAATCAGCCAGAACCTGCATCTGTCCCCAAGTCATTTCCGTTTCCGGGTCAAAGGGTTCGTAGGGAGAGGCTTCGGAAGTCGGGTAAAAATGCACTGTGTGCCATCCCATCGCTTCCAACTGTGCAAAAGCCCGTCCGGCTTCCTCCAGAGTAGGAACTACTACCAACAAATTATTGCCAGAATTTTGCGCTAACGCCGAAGCCACAAGACCTTTAGGTAGGCGAGAGATACCATTTAACCGCAATTCTTGTTGGCGATTTAGCTTAGAAAGTAATTCAGTACTCAGAGGCGATCGCGCCAAAGCACGCACAATAGAAGAAAATGCCATAAGCTTTACTAGAGGAGGAAGTCGTTAAAAATAAGAAAAATTAGAGTTAGTTTATATTCACTATTTTAAAAGCCTTATAGCCTTTCCCAATCTTCAGTGACGAATTATCCGTATACCCTACCGTTAAACAATCCATATCTACATCTGTGTAGCCTACGGCAAGCCGAATTTCGCGTCTACATCTGTGGTTAATTAATTCTGGGAATCAATTCTCCAAAATCGCGAAAACACCCACAACCACCTTATGATTACTAGATACAAAAAGGTGAAATACATTCGCTGTGATCAGTGGCACTTCTAAAAAATGTCCTCCATTACGTTTGAAATTTTGATCATTTTGGTGCTAATTATTGCCAACGGTGTATTTTCTATGTCTGAAATGGCAGTTGTCTCGGCACGCAAAGTCAGGCTACAACAGCTTGCGAATCAAGGGAATACCAAGGCATTGACAGCATTGAAGCTGGCTGAGTCGCCAAATCATTTCTTATCCACCATTCAAATCGGAATTACCCTCATCGGTATCGTTACAGGTGCTTTTGGTGGAGTCACAATTGCCACTCAACTAGCAGTATATATACGGCTAATTCCCTTCTTAGCACCTTTTAGTGAGGCGATCGCTTTCGGAATAGTAGTTCTGATTATTACCTATTTGTCCCTGATTATTGGTGAATTAGTCCCAAAACGGCTGGCATTAAATAACCCAGAAGGAATTGCCTCGTTTGTGGCTATTCCCATGAAAGCCTTAGCCGCCCTTGCCTCACCGGTGGTATATTTACTCACTACTTCTACAGATATTATAGTGCGAGGATTGGGTATGACACCCTATCTTCAGCCACCAGTTACTGAAGAAGAAATTAAAATCTTAATTGAACAAGGCACAGAAGCCGGAACCTTTGAGGAAGCGGAACAAGATATGGTTGAGCGAGTATTTCGTTTAGGCGATCGCCCTGCCAATTCCTTTATGACACCTCGACCTGATATTGTTTGGCTAGACTTAGAGGACTCTCTTGCAGAAAACCGCCAAAAGATCATCGAAAGTGCCTATTCCCGGTATCCAGTTTGTCAGGGAGGACTGGACAATGTACTCGGTATAATTGTAGTTACCGACTTATTAGCTAGATGTTTCCGCAACGAACCAATGGACTTAACAATGGGATTGCGGCAGCCCGTCTATGTGCCAGAAATCACTCGTGGTTTGAAAGTTTTAGAATTCTTCAAACAAACCATTACATACATGGCTTTGATTGTGGATGAATACGGTGTAATTCAAGGATTGGTGACTCTCAACGACATCATGAGCGAAATCGTTGGTGATGTTCCTGAAGAACCGGGGGAAGAACAACCACAAGCCGTACAACGAGAGGATGGTTCCTGGTTATTGGATGGGATGTTACAGATAGATGAGTTTTATGAACTTTTCGATTTAGAAGAGTGGGAAATTGGTGAACGAGGTAGCTATCAGACATTAGGTGGTTTTGTGATCAATCATCTTGGTCGTATCCCAGCAGCAGCCGACTATTTTCAATGGCGTGGGATGCGGATTGAAGTCATGGATATGGACGGGAACCGCGTTGATAAAGTGCTAGTAATACCAAGGGAAGAGGCAGGGGGGCAGGGAGCAGGGAGCAGGGGGGGAGAAGAGGCAGGGGGGCAGGGAGCAGGGAGCAGGGGGGGAGAAGAGGCAGGGGGGCAGGGAGCAGGGAGCAGGGGGGGAGAAGAGGCAGGGGGGCAGGGAGCAGGGAGCAGGGGGGGAGAAGAGGCAGGGGGGCAGGGAGCAGGGAGCAGGGGGGGAGAAGAGGCAGGGGGGCAGGGAGCAGGGAGCAGGGGGGGAGAAGAGGCAGGGGGGCAGGGAGCAGGGAGCAGGGGGGGAGAAGAGGCAGGGGGGCAGGGAGCAGGGAGCAGGGGGGGAGAAGAGGCAGGGGGGGAGAAGGCGGTAACTTCCCAATGACCAATGACCAATGACCAATGACCAATGACCAATGACCAATGACCAATGACCAATGACTAATGACTAAGACTTCGATAAGCGCTTAACTTCCTCCCCTGCTAACATTTGATGGGCTTTTGCTAACAGTTGAGGAATTTTCTCGGCGTGGGGACTACTCGCCAGAGATTTACTCAGGTCTAGCTCATCTAGTTGGTCTGCTTTGTTACCGGGGAACCAGTGACTACCATTACCCAATAAGTTGTAGCGCTTTTTGGCATAGTCTACTAAATCATAGGCGATCGCTAAATTCAACAACCACAAAATTACAGGAATATTTACTTCTCCCGGTGTTTCTTCCCAGGTGGGTAAATTAGTCTCCCAAGTTTTTACCCAATCTTCTCCTAAAGTGGCGATCGCTTCTTGTTCTAACTTACTCAAAATTGGCGGCAAAATTTCATCTGCCCGATCTAAATATTCTAAAGTTTTGAGATGTTCATCAAAATCTTCCGGTCTGGCTGCACCCAAACTTAAAGTATGTACGTTTCGATGACTGAGACAAAACAAATCATTAAACACCATCGGACTCAAGGGATCGCAAAGATTAACTAACTTTTGCGGTGGTTTATATAGCATCCCTCCTTTATCTGAGGGACTAATAATAAACACCCCCATATCATGATTATTAGCTGCTGTAATTGCTTCCCAATTCCATTGATTAATATAGTACCAATGTAAGTTTACATAATCAAATTGGTTAGTATTAATTGCCTTTATAATCACATCTTTAGAACCGTGAGTAGAAAAGCCGATAAATCTCACTTTTCCCTCGGCTTGCAACTGCTGCGCCACTTCTAAACAGCCACCGGTACGCATAGTATTGTCAAAAGATTCAGCATTATTGATGCCATGTATTCCCAGTAAATCAATATAATCTAACTTGAGATTTTGCAGTGATTGTTCAAATGTTTCGCGAAATTTCTGATCATCTGCAACCGGGTTAACTTTCGTCTGCACAATTAATTTTTCACGGGGAAACTTAGGCAATATTTGCCCCAATTGCATTTCCGATGTACCATAACCACGAGCAGTTTCAATGTGATTAATTCCCACTTCCAAAGATCGGCGAATAGTCGCTTCTAAATTTGCCTGATTATCCGCCGGAATTTCGGAATTAGGAACATCTTGCCATTTGAATTGGTATCTCATACCGCCACAAGAAAAAACAGGAATCTGTAACTCTGTGCGGCCAAATCTTCTATAAAGCATAAACACATAAATATAGTGAATTTTGTAGAGATACGATTAATCGCATCTCTACTTACCAAATAAATCTCACATTCCTAAGCAGGATCTTCTAACTCAGCCGTGCGGATGGAAAGCAGCTGTATCTGATTACCGCGTTGGACTTTCACTTGTAACAACTGACCCAGGCGACTATTTTCTACAAGATTCTGTAATTTATCGGCACTGGTGACAGGTTCGCGATCAATTTGCACAATTACATCACCACGGCGCACACCAGCAGATGCAGCTGGGGAATTAGGTACAACTCGCATCACCAAAACACCATTGATTTCTGGTATTTGAATCGGAGAGTTAGGATCAGTATTATTTTGTTTTGCTAGTTCGGGTGTTAAAGTTATCATCTGTACACCTAAATAGGGGTGAATAACTTTACCGTCACGTTGCAATTTCAAGGCGATCGCTTTAGCCTTATCAATAGGAATCGCAAAGCCAATACCCATCGCATCAGGACGAATCGCCGTATTAATCCCAATGACTTCGCCACGTTCATTTAAGAGCGGTCCCCCGGAATTACCAGGATTAATCGCCGCATCGGTTTGAATGAAGTCTAAGCGTTTATCAGCAATTCCCACTTGGGCGCTAGAACGTTTCAGGGTGCTGACAATTCCCAAAGTCACAGTATTATCAAATCCTAACGGATTACCGACTGCGATCGCCCAGTCTCCCACTTGTACTGTATCGGAAGAACCCAAAGGCGCAACAGGTAAATCTTTATCAGGGTTAATCTTCACCACTGCTAAATCTGTGACTTCATCAATACCTTGAACTTTACCTTCATAGGTGCGACCATCTTTCAGACGGACTGTGACTCTATCAGCTTTATCAACTACATGGGCATTGGTCAAAACCAAACCACCTTTGTCAATAATAAACCCCGAACCTAGACCGCGCAATTGTTCAGAAGGCATCTGTTGCGGGAAACCCTCACCAAAAAATCGCCGAAAGAATGGGTCTTCCATAAATGGGTCCATACGACGAGTCACGGTGCGTTCAGTATCAATCCGGACTACTGCTGTTCCCACCCGATTTACGGCTGCTGTGACAAAGCTAGTGCTACCTATAGCCGCATTTGCTGGTGATTGTTGGGCGACAGCATTCTCAGAATAGGGAGCGGGTTCTGCTTGAGAGGGTAATACCTGGAAAGTGCTGACGGTTAGCGTCACTCCGATAATTAGGGCTAACGCATATGAACTGAATTGACGTATAGAACTTGATATTTGGGAGAATCGCATCATTACAACCTAATATGGAAGTCTAGTTTTTGTCTAAAAATCTATTTACACTTATTTTTACCGAATCCAACATTATCCGTCGTAAACTACCTGTAATAAAAATTAATCTAATATTTAATATAATAGCTATTAAGGAGATTCGCCCTTTAAAGGTTCGGGTTTCACCCTGGAATCATTTAACCAAAGCTATCGTTAATTGGCAGCAATAGTTTTTCCATTACCAATTATCTTCTAGGCTAGGATCTTAATACTACCAGTGCTTTGGCAAACCATAACCATGAACGGATCAAACCGATTAGCTAAAAAATCTTTGCCGGTATCCCCGCAAGTAGAACACGCCCACCATCATGATGCAGAGGATCTGACAAATCATACTCATGAGCATGGAAATTCTGCACATCCTCACGTTCATAGTCAAGAGTCAATCCGGAAAATTGTAAATCGGCTGTCACGGATAGAAGGCCATGTTCGTGGAATTAAAACAATGGTGCAGCATGATAGCCCTTGTCCTGATGTTTTATTACAAATTGCGGCTGTGCGGGGCGCTTTGGATAAGGTGGCGAGAATTGTTTTAGATGAACATTTAACTGAGTGTATTGCAAGAGCAGCTCAAGAAGGCAATATGGAAGTGGAAATTCAACAGCTAAAGGCTGCTTTAGATCGGTTTTTGCCTTAAGACTCTAGAAAGAACAAGCGATCGCTAATTCCGCGTGTTGCTGTAAAATATTTTTATCCAGAGCATGGATCATATATTGGGGAGTTATAGCCAGTAGTTTCTCAATTCTGTCTCTAGCTGCGGTTACTACTGATTCATCCAGGCTACCTTTGCTTAAAGAATCAGCAAAATCTTCAGCCATCTGATAGGTACGTTCAATAGATAATGAATTAATATTCCGCGAGACAATAAATAAGTCACAGCCAGCATCAAAGGCTTGTGCTACTGTACCACTTTGGGTAAACATATCTGAGACAGCCTTCATATCCAAGTCGTCAGATACAACCACTCCTTCAAAACCCAATTCTTCCCGGAGTATCTTCTTCAGGATAGCTGGGGAAAGTGTCGCCGGAAAATGGGGGTCTATCAGGGGAAACAGGATATGCGCTGTCATGATTAAAGGAATTTGCTCAGATATCAGCGCTTTAAACGGTATCAATTCCCGCATCCGTAATTCTTCTACCGTAAGATTCAGTATTGGTAATTCAATATGAGAATCTTTGCTGGTGTCTCCATGTCCCGGAAAATGTTTAGCACATCCTAAAATTCCCCCTTCCCGAAGTCCTTTGTAGTATTCAAGGACACCTTCAGCTGTTGTTTCCGGGGTGCGACCAAAGGCACGAAGCCCGATAATGGGATTTTGAGGATGGGAAAAAATATCTGTGACAGGAGACCAGGAAACATTTATTCCGAGGGATTTCAACTCTAATGCTGTAGCTTCTGCTACTTGTTTTGCCTGTGATCTGCACAACAAAGCATAAGGAAATCGAGTAATTGGTAAGGGTGTTCTCACGACCCTTCCCCCTTCGTGATCTAATGTCATAAACATTGAGTCACGTTCAGTATATTTTCTAATTTCGTCGTTCAGATTTTTGAAGCTTTCCAGCCAAACTTCATAAGGCGTACCATCCCGAAAGTTTTTCGCAAAAAATATTACTCCCACTGGTTTTAACTCACTCAGTGTTCGTTTATCGTCATCACTTAAAGAAGTACCTGAAATACCAAGTATCAAGTGATGACCAAAGCGCTCTAAATTTTGCGATTTCACCATAATACTTCACCTATATTTGTCTTTTAAAAAAACTGGAATTTTTAACCAGGACTTACGCAAAAACCCTCTCAAACCCTTATTTCTCTGTGTCCTCTGCGTCTGTGTGGTTCGTTTTCCTATAAAAATGAGGCTTCTTAATGCCATTTTTAAAGATTTTACGCACTATATTTCGGAGGCTAGCGTCTCCTCTCAATATTATGTCTCTTAAATTCTGCTCTGGGCGACCTCGAAAGGAAGTAACATGATAATACTTCTCTTTATCAGCAGGTTTTGGTGAAAAGTAGTAGTTAGACACACAACAGCGCCGACCATGATGATTAATTGGGCTAACCGAATGCAAAGAACTTTTATTAGTAACCATAATAACTAGCCGATTGAACTTGCTGTGAATAGTTCTACAAGGCTGCTTTAAACCTTGATCCCAAATTTCTAGGTTACCACCATAATTTTTTTGCCAATTGGGAGTGACATAATACAGTAAATTCAAAACCCGATAGTTATTAATATCTTTATCATGAGAATTATCCAGATGAGGATTTAAAAAACAGCCATATTCCATCAGGCTAACGCCACCAGCATATAGGTATTCATCTGGCATCAATTGCTCTAATCCGGTTATTTCGGCAATTAGCTGAACTACTCTGGCATCCTGAAAAGCATAGATAATTTCTTCTAAAATAGGATTGAATTTATCTAATTGTATGCCAACATATTTATACTCTCTCAGGTCTTTTAACTGCAACAAGTTTTCTTTTTCGGGAAATACCTGATATATTTTTAATACATCATCTACATTTAATAAATCATCTAAATAACAAGTATTTATCCGATTTTCCCTGCTAAATTCTTGTTTTAAAGCCGATTTGCAATCTTGGAGTTTATTGACTATTTGCTCGGCATAATAATGTCTCGACGTTGTTTCTAGCATTTATCATTAATTCCATGTGTATTAAAAAAACCTAAGTGGTAAGGAGCGCCAAGTAAGTATAAAACTTAACTCTAAACCCTAGATATTACCTTAAGTAATTTTACTCTACAAAAATATTAATTATTTGTGTATACTTCTGGTAAATTTATCTTAACTTTATATGGCTAAGTATAAATATACATCAAGTAATGGTTTTTTGAAAATAAATAATCGCTCAAACAAAGCGTAATTTGTTATAATTTTTATTATGAAAAACAAACTTTTAAGTAAATACACGCTTAAAATTTTCGTAAATGTTAAAAGAAGTAAACACAACCTGTTATCAGTATTTTGCGCTACCAAACACAATTGATAGATGGGATGAAGATACTATTATCTGCCAGATTTCCAATCCCACACCAGCTATCCAAGCCAACAGCTACTACTTTGGGCATGCAGAATGGGGATTAAATTATTTTCAATCCTGTCATAGAGATGACAAGTTTATAGAACTTTGGCAAGCCGTGATTGGTAGTTGGCAAGATAAAGTAGTGGTGGATATTGGTTGTGGTCCGGGCAATGTGTATGCCGCTCTCAAACAGTTTTGTGGTGAACCACAGTTGTTACTGGGGGTAGATGTTTCCCTGGGCGCACTGAAAATGGCTCGTCAACTCGGATATACAACAGTGCTAGCAGATGCTCAAAATCTGCCTTTTGTCTCTGGGTTTGCTGATCTTGTCATGCTTAATGCTAGCTTGCATCATTGTGACGATATGCCAAAAGTTTTGCAAGAGGCAGCTAAATTGGTACGTCCTGGGGGGATTTTAATCACAGATCACGATCCCCAAAAAAGTGCTTATCAGTTCAAAGGTTTAGGTTCACTATTGTGGAAAATACGGTTGCCAATTTATAAGTATATGAAACGGGGGGGACATTCCACCGCAGAGGAGCAATTCTGGTCTTTAGGAACAGAGGTACATCACAAAGAGTTTGATGGTGTGACATCAGAGATGTTCGATGAAATCCTCACACCAATGGGCTTTGCAGTTAAGGTTTACCCCCATAACCATACTGTAGGTGCAGAAGCATTAAAGGGTAATTACGGTAGGCCATTTTGGAAGTATCGTCTAGCTCAGAGATTATCAGGTATAGATCCCAACTCTGTAGAAGCGGCATTGTCGTTGATGTGTGTTGCCACACGCCTGGATTGATTCTAAATATGGGTATGCTAACTTCATTAATCACGTTTTAATTTCTCCGCTTCAATTATCCGAATCGCCAGGATAGTTTCTGCTAAAACACGATGAAATACGTAATACCAACCATGCCAACCATTGAAAATCCAGCCTTCGATCATCAAGCAATAGATAAAGATCATCCAAGGTGCTAAAACTTTTTTTCGGCGGATACGATCCACCCAATCGAGTTCGTTGATGGGAGTTTCTAGTATTTTCTTGGCTTCTAGAACTGTATAGCGTTCTTGTGACCATAACCAACGACTAAATGGTTTGCGATCATCGTGGTAGAGATAACCAGAGAGTAGCGCTGATTTACCAGTTAATTGTAAAATTTGTGTATGTCCATCGTCAATATAAATAGCTTTGCTGTTTTGAAATAAAACTTGGCGGGGAGGGAGTATTCTGGTGTTGCGAACGGGTTTCCCAAACACACAATACTTGAACCTGACAAAGTAGCCATCAATTTCTCCATCCACAGGTAAGGCGGCCATTTCTGAGATTAAATCATCTGTAACTAGATAATCTGCATCTAGAGAAAGTACCCAAGGGGTTTTTACTTGTTCCAAGCCATAGTTCCATTGTTTACCGTGGGTATCAAATTCTCGTTTAAATACCTGGACTTGTGCATAAGAGTCAAGAATTTCCAGGGTTGTATCAGTACTATAACTATCAATAACTATGATTTTTTTTGCCCAAGTGAGACGCTCAAGCGTGCGTTCAATATTGACAGCTTCATTATAAGTAAGAATCAGAGGAGTAATGTGTTCTAACATGGATACAATTTTGGTGTCAGAATTATGCCAATTCTGTGTATTTGGTGTTTGCATAAGAGATGAGATAATTTATGTAGTTTGTCATTGATTCTGGCTCTTGTTAACATACATCAGTGGGAATTTGTCAATTTTTAAGCAATCATTCCGATGATTTTTATTAGTTGAGATAGTAATTTTGGTTATAACAGGAATCCTCTCTTATTAACCACTGATAATTATGGGGCATTTTGGGAGTAAGTGCTAATATCGAACTCGTCTCCATTGAGGAAAAGTATTTTCTTTGTTGACTGTAATTTGACTATATTGATAACAATAAAAACTCCTCATCATAGCACTAGATCATAAAATATACAAAATTTTACTTAAAAAGTTACATAAATTAACGTGTAATTTTCAGGATATTTGAGACTGCTGACCAAAAATTAGGATATAACTGACGAATCATGGGGTGCTTGAGTGGTAATGATGCTGGCGTTCTGCCGTTGTTTGTGTATGTCAGTAAAATTGCCTTGGAGAGAAGTTTTTGAAGAAGCGATCGCACAATCCCTGCCAAATGTAACGGATTGCAACGTATAATGAGAACGACAAAACGATCAAAAAATATTGAAAGGCAGTAAGTTTAAATGCGAGTAGCGATCGCGGGTGCTGGACTAGCAGGATTATCCTGCGCGAAATATCTCACAGACGCAGGTCACACTCCCATTGTCTTGGAGCGCCGGGATGTATTGGGTGGCAAAGTGGCGGCGTGGAAAGACTCAGATGGAGACTGGTACGAAACAGGTCTACACATCTTCTTTGGCGCATATCCCAATATGTTGCAGCTATTTAAAGAACTGGATATTGAAGATCGATTGCAGTGGAAAGAACACTCAATGATTTTCAACCAGCCCGAAGCGCCAGGAACCTACAGCCGCTTCGATTTCCCGGATTTGCCAGCCCCCTTAAATGGTGTAGTGGCAATTCTGAGAAACAACGATATGCTGACATGGCCAGAAAAAATCAAATTTGGCTTAGGTCTGATTCCCGCAATGGTTCAGGGTCAGAAATACGTCGAGGATATGGACAAATACTCATGGACAGAGTGGCTACGGAAGCAGAACATTCCTGAACGAGTCAATGACGAAGTGTTTATTGCGATGTGCAAATCACTTAACTTTATTGGCCCTGATGAAATTTCTGCCACCATCTTGCTAACTGCCCTCAATCGCTTCCTCCAGGAAAAAAACGGCTCCAAAATGGCGTTTTTAGATGGTTCACCCACAGAGCGATTATGTCAGCCCATAGTAGACCACATCACCCAGGGTGGTGGTGAAGTCCGCCTCAATGCTCCGTTAAAAGAGATTTTGCTCAATCCCGATGGCACTGTCAAAGGATTTTTGCTCAGAGGGTTAAATGGGGCAGAAGATGAAGTGTTGACGGCTGACTTGTATGTGTCGGCTATGCCAGTTGACCCCCTGAAGGTGATGCTCCCAGAACCTTGGAAGCAATTAGAGTGTTTCCAGAAGCTAGAAGGCCTCGAAGGTGTACCTGTAATTAACGTACATTTATGGTTTGACCGGAAACTCACAGAAATTGATCACCTACTATTTTCGCGATCGCCCCTCCTCAGCGTTTATGCTGATATGAGCAATGCTTGTCGTGAATATGCTAATTCTGAGCGCTCGATGCTGGAATTAGTTTTAGCTCCGGCAAAAGATTGGATTACCAAATCGGATGAGGAAATTGTTACCGCCACGATTGCTGAGTTGGAAAAACTCTTCCCTGACCATTTTGGCGGCGAAAATCCCGCGAAATTGCTGAAATTTCATGTGGTGAAAACACCGCGTTCAGTTTACAAAGCGACCCCAGGCCGCCAACAGTTCCGCCCTTCGCAAAAAACCCCCATAGCTAACTTTTATCTGACTGGGGATTACACCATGCAACGCTATTTAGCCAGTATGGAAGGTGCTGTACTTTCTGGTAAGCTGACAGCACAAGCAATTTCTGAAGCCCGCCCGGTAGCAAATTCCCCAGACGACCTGCAAACGCCAACCCGACCGCCCGCAACGAATGCTGCAACTGCCTGATTCCCCTCCGCGCATGAAAACGCTGGTCTCTGTAGACGAGTCCTACAAACTTTGTCGGCAACTTATAGCCAAGTATTCCGCGACTTTTTACCTAAGCACTTTGCTCCTGAGCGAAGAAAAACGCCCGGCTATTTGGGCGATTTACGCTTGGTGTCGCCGCACAGATGAACTGGTAGATGGCCCAGGATCTGCCATGACTACCCCAGAAACCCTAGATTTATGGGAAAAACAGCTCGAATCAATTTTTGCTGGACAGCCAGTCGAAAATTATGATGTAGCTTTGGCTGATACTGTTCGACGCTTTCCAATGGACATTCAGCCCTTCCGGGATATGATTGCTGGTCAGCAAATGGATTTATATCGTAGTCGCTATGAAACCTTTGAGGATTTATACCTCTACTGTTACCGGGTCGCTGGTACTGTCGGCTTAATGTCAACTTCAGTCATGGGTTTGGATGAAACCAGAAATACAGCCCCGTGGAACTGTCAACAACAGCCTTATATGCCCACTGCTGAAGAAATTGCCTTGGGAATTGCCAAGCAACTCACCAACATCCTTCGAGATGTGGGCGAAGATGCACAACGTGGGCGCATTTATATTCCTCTGGAAGATTTGGCGCGATTCAATTACACTGAGGAAGATTTGTTTAAAGGTGTAGTCGATGACCGTTGGCGCTCCCTGATGCAGTTTCAAATTTCCAGAGCTAGACAGTTTTATACTAAAGCCGAAAGAGGTATTACTTACCTATCTGGTGATGCTCGTTGGCCTGTATGGGCGGCTCTCATGCATTACAGTCGAATTTTAAGCATAATTGAACGCAACGATTACAACGTGTTTACTCGGCGTGCCTACGTACCCCAATGGCAAAAATTACGTTCTTTGCCAGTAGCGTGGATGCGATCGCAAGTGCTGTAATTTAAACTTGTAATTTTGAATTTTGAATTCAAAAATGGGCATGAGTTTTTTGGTACATACAGAGTGGAATTATGGAACCACTGCTTTGCTTTGGTTCCCCCCGTTGTAGCAAGTGACGTGGTGAAAAAACTCCTAAATTTTGGACTAATTCCAACCACGTCCCTTGTGGACATAGTAATGCAAAGACTAATGACTCCGGAAAACAATTTTAAAATTAACTGTTGACAAACTCTAAACAGTTTGCTATCGTTAATATCTGTAGCACACCTGGAGAGGTGGCTGAGTGGTCGAAAGCGACAGATTGCTAATCTGTTGTACGGCAGGTAACTCCGTACCGAGGGTTCGAATCCCTCCCTCTCCGTTTTTAGGATAGCAAGTGAATCCTGTATAGGGCGCAGAAGCCAACACTCTCGTCTTTGTGAGCAAGTCCTAAGTTGACAATTTCATAGACAAAACTATACTTATATTGACAAAAATCAATATATATTTTAGGAAAAAATCAACCAATAAATTTTGATGTGTTGGTAAAAGTTTTACTCCTCTGGGTAGATGCTATTATTTATCCCTGGGAGTCTGTTTTAGACCGGAGAGTGTCAATTTTGGACTCCTAAATATTTGAGGAGTAAAAGTAAACCATGCCAAAAATTTATCCTGCTTTAGGACTGAGTATAGTTACCCTAGCAACAAGTTTGCTTTTGGGAGCTTGCGACAATGCTAATAACACTAATACTACAACCGATACTAATCCGGGGAACACAACCGCAGGGAACACAACCGATAGTAGTCAAGGACTAAAAATTGGTTATTTACTACCAGCAACTGGTGACTTAGCTTCCATTGGACAGCAAATGTCAGGCTCAGTTCCCTTGCTAGTGGAGACTGTTAACGCTTGCGAAGGTGTGAATGGGAAACCAGTCAACCTTGTAGCAGTAGACGACCAAACCGACCCCAGAGCAGGTGCGGCTGGGATGACCAAATTGGCTACTCTGGATAAAGTCGCGGGTGTAGTTGGTTCCTTTGCGAGCAGCGTTTCTACTGCGGCTGTGTCAGTTGCTGTACCAAATCAAGTTATGATGGTTTCTCCTGGTAGTACCAGTCCAGTGTTTACAGAAAAAGCACAAAAAGGAGACTTTAAAGGCTTTTGGGCGCGCACAGCTCCTCCTGATACCTACCAAGCATTAGCATTAGCTCAACTAGCAAATCAAAAGGGCTTCAAGCGAGTTTCCACAGTTGTGATTAATAACGACTATGGGGTGGGATTTGAAAAAGCATTTATAGAAGCTTTTGAAAAATTGGGTGGAACTGTCATTAATAAAGATCAGCCTGTCCGCTATGACCCCAAAGCTCAAACATTTGATACTGAAGCTGCTGCTGCTTTTGCGGGAAAACCAGATGCAGTTATCGCGGTTCTCTATGCTGAAACAGGTAGTCTGCTCCTCAAAACTGCTTACGAGCGAGGTTTGACTGAGGGTGTGCAAATTCTACTCACAGATGGAGTTAAAGCCCCCACTTTTCCTGAGCAAGTAGGTAAAGGCGCTGATGGAAAATATCTCTTAGCTGGGGCGCTGGGTACAGTACCCGGTTCCGATGGTAAAGCATTAGCAGATTTTAACAAACTGTGGCAAGAGAAAAAAGGCGGTTCCCCTGGGGAATACGCTCCCCAAGCTTGGGATGCTGCTGCTTTATTGGTACTCTCCGCACAAGCGGCGCGGGAAAACACAGGGGTGGGGATTTCTAATAAAATCCGTGAGGTTTCCAATGAACCTGGGACAGAAGTGACTGATGTCTGTGAGGGGCTGAAGTTACTTCGAGAGGGTCAAGACATTAACTATCAAGGGGCTAGCGGTAACGTCGATGTTGATGCTAATGGTGACGTTGTAGGTGTCTACGATGTTTGGGATGTAGCCGCCGATGGTAAGATTCAGGTGATTGACAAAGTGAGTCCTCAACCTCAATAGCAGGTTCCACCGGCTGGAAGTTTGGACTGATAGTAGCTACATAGCCCACAAAGGTGGGCTAAGGCTCATTTACGCTGGCTTCGAGAGTTTTCACCTGAGTTTGTAATTCGACAATTCTTTGCATATGCGATCGCTCTAGGGAAGAACCTAACCAGATAAAGCTACCACCGAAAACAGTCACCACTCCCGCTAAAATCCCAGTGAGTAATGTCACCTGGGAGCGAAGATGCTTGACTTCCTGAAGCTGATATTGAGGTTTGGGAGGATAATTCAGGTTGATTTCGGGATTTTCCAGCACAAATTCTGCTTTCGCTGCTTGCGGTTGCTCTGTGCTTTGGAAAGTCACCTGGCTTTGCAGCCAATTAGTAATTAATTGAGAACCATTCTTGTTAAACCAGCGCCAAGCAAAAATTCTAAATACTGGCTTGGATGTCTTGGAAATTAGTTTCAGACTTCTATTGAGAGTCCGAGAACGAAACTTCTGGTTAATTAGGTTAATTGATCCTACTTGATAGAGAGCATCTAATACTAGCTTTACTGTCACTTCTTCTCTAGCAATCAAATTTTGCAGCAATAAAAGAACATCATGTATGAGTTCTTCTTCTTTTTGCTTTTCTAGCACAAAATTTGTGGTATGATTTGATGGTTTATCGGGTTTATTCATATGTATAAACTCTAGTTTTGATTAAAGATTTATGTGTTATTATTCAAACTGAAATAATTCCTCGCAAAAGCCAGACCCTATCCCAACCTAAAAAGTGGTATGATTTGGCAAATTGTTCGGTTAATTTTGCCCAGTTTAGCCGTGATAGTATAGCGATTTCCACCGAAATCAGGTATAGCAAAAACTATTTGTCCACAGATAAACACAGATAAACACAGATAAATCTGTACCTCAGCCGACTAGGGAATGCTATATATATGATAATTATTATCGCATAATTTAGGCGATCGCAACAAGACAAGCAACTATAAATTTAACGTAATATGCAAGATTTCACCCATATAACGATTATCTGACTTCAATAATCTGTCCAATATTATAAAAGTTGCAAAATGTAAAAGGCAAAAGATATTTGCACTTTTGCCTTTCAGGTTTTATGTTATGGGATTAAAAGCCACTGAAATTGTAACCAACGCCTAACAACAGACCGATATCAGTTTCGTCAAAAAAGCCAGCATTCACAGAAGCGGTGGCTGTAAATCGAGGGTTTAGAGGAAAGTCAATACCACCAGATATTAACAAAGCAGTTGTTGAGTCACTACCAGTTTTAATCGCTGCACCTACTCCGACATAAGGCGAGATCGCTAATGGTTCGTCAAATGGATCGGCTGACTGCAAGTTGAAGTCGTAGGTAATGGGAACTAGGACTGTGGTATTATTGCCAAACACGGCTGATGGTCTTAACGATAAGGTATTTGACAGTGAGACTTTACCGAAGACTGCAACATTGCCATCACCTAAAGATGAATCACCACCACCTAAACCAAGATTACCCGCAACACCGATATAGCTTTGAGCGCGACGAGTCGGTGTACCAAAATTAATATCTGCTTGTGCTACCTGAGTAGTAGAAGATGGAAAAGTGGCGTTTGATTCAGCAATTAGGGCGTATGATGAAGTTACTGCAGTTCCGGGTACGGGCGTAAGTGTTGCATCAGCCATTTCCTGGGTACTAGGGTTGGGAAACTGCTGTAAACTAATGGCATCAGAAGATGTTGCATTTACAGGAGATTCACCTGTGATTTGAGTATCTACTGTTTGAGCAACAGCAGACAAACCAGTAGCCAAAACTGTCAGAGCAGCTAAACTGGGTAAGTAAAACCAACTTTTGCGTTCGCATAGTGTGGCGTAGACAAGGGAAATAGTATTCACATTCACTCCTAACTAAAATGTTACCGCTATCGCAATTTGGTGATTTTTATTCCATCAAATTCGGCGATATTCAAACTTTAACATCAGAAAATGAGTTATCACATCCTTAAGTAGACGTAAGTCTGGTTAAAAATACTGGGGACTGGGTAGTAGAAATAAGGGGAAAACAAGCGATCGCACTCGATAATAAAAGGTATCTGCTGCTACTGGTCGAACATCGCTGGGTAATTTCTCGATGCAACAGAGGATAAAAAATTCACTGCACAATTTGTGAAAATATGCAAGTAATATTTCTCTATCTCTAGGAGGAATGAAAGTAATGGCAATTAATACTAAATAAATAGCTATTCCGATCACCTGACGAACTTTAACTGTAAATCTCCTCTCTGCTATTTTTTAGCGGGGGGAGGTTTTTTCCCTTTACCATTCAGCCAGAGCGATCGCAATTCCTTGTTGCAAATCTGGTGTGAGTGTGGAAGTATTGGCTAATTGCTGTAATTGTTGATATGCAACTTCCCCATCCAGTTTTTTGAGTGCCGAAATCACATTTAATTTGACAATTTGGTTAGCATCTGATAGCAATAAAATCAATGGTTCAACAGCTTGGTTATTTCCTAATTGTCCTAAACCCAAAGCGATCGCACTTTTAATTTTAGCCCCAACAGGATTTGCCACTGTGACTAGATGCTGTGAGTTTAAAACATCCAATAAAATTTCAGCAGATGGTGTCATTAACTCCGGCTTTTGCACTTGTCCCAGAACTGTGATAATCTCCTGCCAGAGTGCCTCTGATGTGGTTTCATAGAGTGCTTGTTGTAAATATGCCAAACCGGATAGAGTCTCCACCCAGATTAAAGCCCGGATAATTTCTAATTGCAGCTTCAGTGGTGTGTTGGGTGAAATTAACACCTGAAATAAATGTTTCGCCGCTTCATCAGTACCCATGCGGGAAAGAGCGATCGCCGCCGCACAACAAACTTCAAGATTAAAATCGGACAATCTGGGTTGCAATCTCGTCACTAAATCCAGTTCTGTAGATAAATCAGGGCGAAAACCTAAACCCTGCACTGCTGCACGTCTGACTGTGGCTGCAACGTCCTCCAAAGCATTTAATAACACAGGGGGTAGACGTTGGTCATGAAAGCTGCTGAGGGCTTCTAGAGTGGCGCTGCGGACTGCTGGTTGTGCATCTTCAACAACACTTAATAGAGGTGTAATCGTCTCCTGAGTGCGAATATAAGCAAGCGATCGCACTGCTAAAAGTCTTGTTTCTGCCGCAGCCAGAAGTTCAGTCAGCGCCGTAATCGCCAGACTCCCCATTTGTCCTAAAGCTGAAGCAGCCATAGTCTTGAGTTCTTCATGTTCACTGGTTTTCAGCAAATCCACTAAAGAGACTATGGCTTCTGGGTGCTGAAACTCCCCCAAAGTCCGAACAGCATACCAACGTAAATCTTCTTCAGCATCTTCATCTTCGAGAATATCAATCAACGGGGGGATGGCAATATTTCCCAATTGCTTCAACACTTTGGCAATATCCCAACGTTGCTGAAAATCTCCCATTTCTAAAATCGACAATGCTAATTCCAGCAGATATTGCCGATGTTTAACTATTTCTGGATGGGTAGAATCTAGCGAGAACATCAACTGTTGGAGATATTGAGTCAGCAATGACCAATCTGCTGCATCGGATGCTGCTTGTGCTTGGGCTAAAAGCTGGTTGATATTATTCACCATGCTTGCTGGAAAATAGAGAGTGGGGAGAATGCCAAATTAGCTAATTTTGCTTAACTAAAACTGAATTATTCTCAATCTTCGCTGTGTAAGTTTTGAGTGGTTTTGTCGCCGGGCCTCTTTGCACCTGACCATCACTGCCATATTCTGCACCATGACAAGGACAGCCAAATTTATTGCCTTTAGTTTCCCATGCCACAGTACAACCTGAGTGAGTACAAGTAGGGTTAACAGCAATGAGATTTTCGCTTTTCGATGTACCCACCACTAAAACATTGACAGATGGCAAGTTTTTGACGGACAATTGACCATTTTTATCTAACTCTGCCACAGTCCCCACAGTTTGCCAATCTTCAGATGCAGTTGTTTGGTCAGAACAAGCTGCGATAGCTATAGGTAAACTACTAGCTATCGCACCCAAACCGACCCAATTGATAAAATCGCGCCGTTTCATTTAACAACTCCCAAAACAGGCGCTGCTTCGGAGGCTGGGATAGTAGGAACTAAGAACCCCTGAGCATAGATGTGGGGATTTGTTTGTGAGATAGTCATGAGAGATTGGCGCACCTGAGCATTTACCGCCACAGTTTTCACATCGTACATTTGCATAGCCAGCTTGGGGTAAAACCCAATACCGATTATCAGCACTAAAAAACAGGCAGCAATAAACACTTCACGCGGTCTAGCATCACTATAAATTGTTTGGTTGGGCAGCAGACAGTCAGTACCAAAACAAGCTGTACCCTCATCTTCCTGATTCTCTAACGCGGCATTATTCACGTCACACATGACGGATGCGCTACTCCCGTAAAATACCTTTCGCAGCAAATTGAGCAGATAAATTGGCGTGAGGATAACTCCTACTGCGGCCAGGAAGACCGTCACAATGGAGAAGGCGGAACTATAGACATCGCTGGTAGTTATTCCAATAAACACCGCAAGTTCGCCCACAAAGCCACTCATCCCAGGAAGAGCCAGAGAAGCCATCGCACTGATTGTAAATAATGCGAATACTTTCGGCATCACCTGACCAATACCGCCCAGATCATCCATGATCATAGTGCGAGTGCGGTCATAGGTAACACCTGCCAAGAAAAACAGCACCGACGCAATTAAACCGTGAGAAATCATCTGTAACATTGCGCCACTAATGCCCAAATCAGTAAAAGACGCAATACCCAGTAGTACAAATCCCATGTGAGAAATCGACGAATAAGCCAGGCGACGCTTCATATTTCCTTGGGCGAAGGAATTCAACGCACCATAGATAATATTCACAACCCCCAGAATAGCCAGAACTGGTGCAAAGTAAATATGTGCATCAGAAAGGATTCCCAAATTCAGGCGAATTAGTCCGTATCCACCCATCTTTAGTAGCACACCTGCCAGAATCATCGATACCGGAGACGAAGCCTCTCCATGAGCATCAGGTAACCAAGTATGCATGGGAAACACAGCCAACTTGACACCAAAGGCAATCAGCAATCCTGCATATAGCAGCAATTCTAAATTAAGCGGGTAATTCTTCAGTCCCAAAGCCGCTAGATCAAAAGTGACATTACCGCCACCGTAAAGCCCCATTGCCAATGCTGCCACTAGAATAAATATAGAAGCCGCAGCTGTATATAGTAAGAATTTGGTAGCGGCGTAACGTCGCTTCTGCCCACCCCAAATACAAATGAGTAGGTATACGGGAATTAGCTCTACTTCCCACATAATGAAAAACAGCATCAAGTCTTTGGCAACAAATACCCCTACCTGCGCTGAGTACAGCACCAGCATCAGGAAATAGAAAAGGCGGGGTCTGCGGTCAACTTGCCAAGCCGAAAAAATTGCCAGTGTCGTCACCAGTCCGGCTAGAAGTACAAAGGGAAGAGATAACCCATCCACAGCCACTGTCCAATTTAGACCTAACTGAGGCATCCACGTATAATTTTCTTCCAGTTGAAAACTAGCATTGCTGGCATCGTAATTATGCCAAAAGGCGTAACACATCAAGATTAAGTCTGCAACTCCCACACCCAGTGCATACCATCTTACCCACTTGCCGTCTTTATCGGGTAGCACAGGGATAACCAGAGCAGCAATGAATGGTAGCAGGACAATCGCGGTTAGCCAGGGAAATTGGTCTGCCATTATATCACTAAGAAATAATACCTATTTTTTCATCATCTCATATTATTAAACTTTTTAATAATTTCTTAATAAGTATTTATTCCCGCAAATTATCCTACCACAACTCACAGCATTAGCACTCAGCACTTTTGATCAGGGGCTTTCCTTCATGAGCAAAAACTCCTTCTCATGCAGAAATTGCATTCATTTGATGCGCTTTGAACAAAAAATTCAAAAAAAGGTAGCAATGTATACTATTTTAACTATAAACTCACCTTAACCTGATAAGTTAGGACTTACCCAAGAACTCTCTGAAACCTTCTTAACTTCGTGTCCTTCTCCCTTGGCGCTAGCCTCTCCCTTTGGGAGAAGGGGAGAGGCTAGCGCCAACGTGTCCTTCTCCCAAAGGGAGACGCTACGCGAACGTGGTTCGTTTTTCCATAATTTTGCGTAAGTCCTGTAAGTATCGAAATCGTTACATAAGTAGGTAACTAAACCAGCTTGACAAATTCTCTAAATGCCAAAGATTACAAATTTTCCCCACTAACTACAACTTGAGTTAAGTTGATAAACTTGCATCTTGCTTGTTATCGAGTAGCAGATGAGTCTCCTGGAAAGGCTCTGGAGTACGAGAAATTAGCCACAAACAAATATACGTGTTAAATCACTAAACCTCGTAGACTGAGACATAAAAAGACTACGTGTTAATTGATATTGGGCAACTAACGTCCAAAGTTCTCACCTGATTAGCCATTTGCAATGAGAGTCAATTCATGACAGATACAGTAACTACTACCAAAACTAACCTGAATAAGTTTGAAAAACTCAAGGCCGAGAAAGATGGGCTTGCTGTCAAGGAGGAGATAGCAAAATTTGCCTCTCTCGGCTGGGAAGCAATGGATGTAAACGACCGCGACCATCGCCTCAAGTGGATGGGTGTATTTTTTCGCCCAGTTACCCCAGGTAAGTTTATGATGCGGATGCGGATACCTAACGGTGTTCTTACTAGCCATCAGTTGCGTGTTTTAGCGTCAGTATTACAGCGTTACGGAGATGATGGTAGTGCTGATATTACTACCAGACAGAATATGCAACTGCGGGGTATCAGACTTGAAGATTTACCAGATATCTTTGAGAAATTGCACTCAGTTGGTTTAACCAGCATCCAATCTGGGATGGATAATGTCCGTAATATCACAGGCAACCCTGTAGCTGGTTTAGATGCGGATGAGTTATTTGATACTAGGGAACTGGTGCAGCAAGTTCAAGATATGCTGACCAATAAAGGGGAAGGAAACCCAGAGTTTAGCAACTTACCACGAAAATTTAATATTGCGATCGCCGGAGGTCGTGACAATTCAGTTCACGCAGAAATTAACGATTTAGCCTTTGTTCCAGCCTTTCAAGAGGGGAGTGGGGAATGGGGAGTGGGGAGTGGGGAATGGGGAGTGGGGAGTGGTGAAAAACCAGAAGCATCAGTCTTCGGCTTTAACATCCTTGTCGGGGGTTTTTTCTCAGCTAAACGCTGTGAAGCTGCAATTCCGCTTAATGCTTGGGTGTCTCCAGAGGATGTGGTAGCTGTATGTAGAGCAGTTTTAGAAGTTTATCGTGACAACGGTTTACGGGCTAACCGTCTTAAGTCTCGCTTGATGTGGCTACTTGATGAATGGGGTGTAGAAAAATTTCGTGCTGAAGTAGAAACGCGTTTGGGTAAAGCACTGTTACCCGCAACTCCTAAAGACGAAATTGACTGGGAAAAACGCGACCATATTGGGGTATATAAACAGAAACAAGCAGGATTAAACTACGTAGGTTTAAATATTCCTGTGGGGCGGCTGTATGCTCAAGATATGTTTGAAATTGCCAGTCTAGCAGAGGTTTATGGCAGTGGTGAAGTTCGGTTGACAGTTGAACAGAACATCATTATCCCCAATATTCCTGACTCGCGGTTGGCAACATTTTTAACAGAGGCGCTACTAGAAAAATTTGCCATTAACCCAGATATGTTAACGCGATCGCTTGTTTCTTGTACAGGCGCACAGTTTTGTAACTTTGCCTTAATTGAAACCAAAAACCAAGCCCTGGAAATGGCTCAAGCCTTACAAGCCGAGTTAACCCTGACTCGTGCCGTGCGAATTCACTGGACTGGTTGTCCTAATTCCTGCGGACAGCCTCAAGTTGCAGACATCGGCTTGATGGGAACTAAAGCCCGTAAAAATGGCAAACCTGTAGAAGGCGTAGACATCTATATGGGTGGCACAGTTGGCAAAGACGCGCATCTGGGAAACTGCGTACAAAAAGGCATCCCCTGCGAAGATTTACAACCAGTATTGCGAGATTTACTCATTCAGCACTTCGGAGCAGAACTGAATAATTCCTAATTAGGGACTGACAAATAAAAATCCATATTTTCCTGTGGGATGGGTGTCCCCACCCGTCCCCTCATCCTGAAGATTAAACACGCGATTCATCCCGTGTCCACAAGAACATATTTAACAAAGGAATATTAAATGCTGACAGGATTATTTTCCTTCAACGGTCGCTACCGCATCTTGCATCTGACTTGGTTTGCATTCTTTTTATCATTCGTGGTTTGGTTTAACTTTGCCCCGTTTCAAACAGCCATCAAAGAAGCACTGAGCTTAACAGAAGGACAAGTTAGAACCATCGCTATTTGTAATGTGGCTTTAACTGTGCCAGCCCGGATTATTATTGGTATGGTTTTAGATAAGTATGGTCCACGGATTACTTACTCAATCTTGCTGATGTATGCGGCTATTCCCTGTCTGGCCTTTGCTTCAGCCCAAAACTTCAGCCAGTTGATTATCAGTCGCTTGGCGCTCAGTATAGTCGGTGCTGGGTTTGTAATTGGGATTCGCATGGTTGCTGAATGGTTCCCCCCCAAAGAAATTGGGATTGCAGAGGGAATTTATGGAGGTTGGGGTAATTTTGGTTCCGCAGCTGCGGCGTTTACTTTACCTTCACTAGCGGCGGCGACGGCTTTGTTCACTGTTGGTCAACTTAATTGGCGACTGGCGATCGCATTAACTGGGATAATAGCTGCTATCTATGGAGCTATCTATTTTTTCAACGTTGAAGATACTCCCACTGGCAAAGTTTATCAACGTCCTTCCCGTCACGGCGGCATAGAAGTTACTACCAAGAAAAGCTTTTGGCTGCTGATGTTAACCAATATTCCCTTAGTGGGCATCTTAGCCGTATTAGCTTGGCGCATCTCTAAAATTGGTTTACTTTCTCCAACACAGTTATTTATTGTCTACCTTTTGTTAATTGGTCTGTACCTCTTCCAAGCCTATAAATGCTGGGATGTAAATCAAGAATTAATGACCGGTAAAAAACAATATGCTGCTAAAGACCGTTATCAGTTTTCGCAAGTAGCAATTTTAGAACTAACTTATTTTGTCAACTTTGGTTCAGAGTTAGCTGTTGTTTCCATGCTACCAGCATTTTTTGAATCAACTTTCAGCCTCAGTAAAGTATTAGCAGGAATGATTGCTGCTAGTTACGCATTCATGAACTTATTTGCGCGTCCCGGCGGCGGTTGGGTTTCAGATACAGTCGGTAGTCGTAAATGGACAATGACCATACTCACTGGTGGTATGGGTCTTACTTATTTAATCATGAGTAGTGTCAGTAGTAATTGGTGGTTACCCATAGCAATTATACTGACTATGAGTTGTTCATTCTTCGTTCAAGCTGGGGAAGGTTCTACTTATGCCATTGTGCCTTTAGTAAAGCGGCGAATTACTGGTCAAATTGCTGGGAACGTCGGCGCATACGGCAATGTTGGCGCTGTGGCTTACCTGACCTTATACAGTCTTTTACCAGCAGGTGATGTTGGGAACCAAATCTTTTTTCAGACTCTTGGTGTTACCGCGTTGATTGTAACTTTCCTTTGTGCCTTTTTGCTGAAAGAACCTCAAGGCTCATTTGCTGAACATCATGAAGGTGATGAACCAGAATTGATAGTAGAAGAATTTCCTGCTTTTACGGAGGATTAAAAGTAGTCATTGAGAGCATCCCAATTTGGTAAAAACATATAGCCCTGCTATTTGAGTTATGAATTTATTGAACCGCCAAGTCGCCAAGGTCGCCAAGTGAAGAAGTTCAGAAATGATTTAGGACTGATGTAAAACACCTATTAAACCCTCTTATCTTGGCGTTCTTTGCGTCTTGGCGGTTCGTTTTTCCATTCTTCTGTATCCCCACTCAAAGCAATCTACCATGACTGAATTTACTAAAACTCTTTGTCCTTACTGTGGTGTGGGCTGTGGACTGGAGGTTTCACCGCCGGCGCAATTGGCAAAACCAACTAATCGAGATAGTCAGGGAAATCCGATTTGGCGGGTACGGGGTGATAAGGCTCATCCGTCAAGTAAAGGTATGGTTTGTGTTAAGGGTGCAACTATTGCTGAATCTTTAGATAAAAATAGATTACATTACCCAATGGTGCGGGATTCTTTAAATCAGGAGTTTCGCAGAGTTAGTTGGGATGAAGTTTTTAATATTATTACGCAACGTATCCAAACAATTCGCAGCAACCAAGGTTCTGAAGCTATTTGTATGTATGGTTCTGGTCAGTTTCAAACTGAAGATTACTATATAGCTCAGAAACTTTTAAAAGGATGTCTGGGTACTAATAATTTTGATGCCAATTCGCGTTTATGTATGTCTAGTGCTGTGTCTGGATATATTCAAAGTTTTGGCTCGGATGGACCGCCTTGCTGTTATGAAGATTTAGATTTAACTGATTGTGCATTTTTAATTGGTACGAATACGGCGGAATGTCACCCCATTGTTTTTAACAGGTTGGTAAAACATCATAAAAAGAATCGCCACGTCAAAATGATTGTGGTTGACCCTCGGCGCACACCAACGGCTGAAGCTGCTGATTTACATTTAGCTATTCGTCCGGGTACAGATATTGATTTGATGAATGGGATGGCTCATTTATTGATGCGTTGGAATTATATTGATATCGGTTTTATTGATGAGTGTACAAGCAATTTTTCGGAATACGCTGAGGTGATTCGTCATTACCCTCCAGAAGTTGCGGCTCGTCAATGTGGTATCAGTATTGAAGATTTAGAAACCGCAGCTCGGTACTGGGGAGAATCTCAACGGGTGCTTTCTCTGTGGTCAATGGGTGTAAATCAATCCAGTGAAGGGACGGCGAAGGTCAGAACTATCATTAATCTGCATTTAATGACTGGACAAATTGGTAAACCAGGAGCGGGACCTTTTTCCCTTACGGGTCAGCCGAATGCGATGGGAGGTAGAGAAGCCGGGGGTTTGGCGCATTTGTTACCCGGTTATCGTTTGGTAAAAAATCCCCAACATCGTGCGGAAGTTGAGCAGTTTTGGGGATTAGAACCTGGGCGAATTTCACCTCATCCCGGTTTAACTGCTTGGGATATGATTACTGGTTTGGAAAATGATGCTGTAGGTTTACTGTGGATTGCAGCGACTAATCCGGCTGTGAGTATGCCAGATTTAGAAAGAACTAAAAAGGCTTTATGGCGATCGCCTTTAACAATTTACCAAGATGCCTATTATCCCACAGAAACCTCTGCTTACGCTCACATTCTTTTACCCGCAGCCCAGTGGAGTGAGAAAACTGGCGTGATGACTAATTCTGAAAGAACGGTGACTTTGTGTCAAGCCTTCCGCCAACCGCCCAGAGAAGCCAAAGCTGATTGGGAAATTTTCGCGGAAGTGGGGCGCAGGTTGGGTTTTGAGAAAGAATTTGCTTTTGCTAACTCATCTCAAGTTTATACCGAGTTTGTGCAATTGACAGGCGATCGCCTCTGCGATATGACTGGTATTAGTCACGAACAATTACAAATAAACGGTCCCACTCAATGGCCTCATCCAAAGCAGGGGAGTGGGGAGTGGGGAGTGGGGAGTAGGGAATCTGCTACTTCCTCAAAACGTCTTTATACTGATTTACGTTTCCGCACGCCAGACGGAAGGGCGCGTTTTGGAGCATATTATTCTAAGGGTTTAGCAGAACCACCCGATCCTGATTATCCTTTTGTCTTGACAACTGGACGACTTTATGGGCATTGGCACACCCAAACGCGCACGGGACACATTGAAAAAATCCGGAAAATGCACCCCGAACCATTTATTGAGATTCATCCCCGTGATGCTGCTAGGTTAAAAATTACTGAAAATCAAATAGTGGAAGTGCGATCGCGTCGGGGTAAAACGAAATTTCCTGCTAAAATTACGAAAGCGATCGCACCAGGGACTGTATTTATCCCCATGCACTGGGGGGCTTTATGGGCAGATGATGCCGAAGCTAACACCCTTACCCATCCTGAATCTTGCCCAGATTCCTTACAACCAGAATTAAAAGCTTGTGCTGTACAACTAACCCCAATCAATGCAGAGTTACTACCAGCACAGCATCAACTACAAGGTTCACAACTGACCCAAAATTATGAAAAAACGAACCACAAAGGACACAAAGTACACGAAGTCAAGAGGGTTTCAAAGAATTTTTGCGTAAGTCCTGAGTAAATTCACCAGTTTCAATACGATTAACAGCAATATCACAATAGTCAGATCAGACTTTACTCCTGAGAATCAGCCAACTTCCCCCATTTATCGGCGTGGGAAACTGAAACCTGATTTTGCGACTCTAGCCAACGTTCAGCATCAATAGCCGCCATACAGCCAGTTCCGACAGCAGTCGCGGCTTGTCGATATACATGGTCTTGAGCGTCACCACTGGCAAACACACCAGTAACATTTGTATATGTTGAACCAGGAAGGGTGCGGATATATCCTGTGTTGTCCATGTCCAGCCATCCCTGAAAAATCTTTGTATTTGGCTGATAACCGATGGCGACAAATAAACCCGCTACGGATAGGTTAAATGTCTCTTTAGTTTCTATATTTTTTAGTAGTAATCCTTCTACTTCCTCTTCTCCCAAAATATCTTCGACTAATGTATTCCAAATAAAGCTGATCTTTTCTTTGGCAAAAGCACGCGCCTGTAAAATTTTAGAAGCACGCAATTTTTTGCGTCGGTGAATAACATAAACTTTGGCACAAAAGCGTGTTAAGAAGATAGCATCTTCTATCGCCGTATCCCCACCGCCAACAATTGCAACTTCCTGTTCTTGGAAAAAAGCTGCATCACAGGTGGCGCAGGATGACACACCATGACCCAGGAGCCTTTTTTCGTTTTCCAAACCCAGATATTTGGGACTAGCACCAGTAGCGATAATTACAGCATCAGCCAACAAGGTTTTTTCATCATCCAAGATGAGGCGAAATGGTCGCTGTGAAAAATCTACAGATGTAATCATCCCATAACGCAATTCTGTACCAAAGCGGGCTGCTTGCGCTTCAAAATGCTGCATTAATTCTGGTCCGAGAATCCCATTGACAAAGCCTGGATAGTTTTCCACCTCTGTAGTAGTAGCAAGTTGACCCCCCGGTTCAAGCCCCCTAATTACTAATGGCTTCAGGTTAGCCCGTGCTGTATAAATCGCAGCAGTTAATCCAGCTGAACCAGCACCGATAATAATTATTTGACGATGCTCGGAATTCACAAGATTCATTTTCTGTGTTTTTTCTCTCCAGAGCTTTGGGAGTAGATAAATTTGATGTTTATCCGGTTTAAAGGATACAGTTCAAAACTATCAATTCTCAAAAAGCTTGACCTCCCTCCTCTGCAAGACTATGTAGCATCTGTGTGGGGTAATTTACACTACCTAATATACATCTAGAGAGTGATGCTGATTTCTCGATATAGCCAACGATTTGCACCTTAAATCTTGCACCATTTGAAATCAGCGACAAAACCCGCTCTTAAATCAATTAGGACTTACGCAAATTTATGGGAAAACCAACCACTCCAGGCACAGAGTACACCGAGTCAAGAGGGTTTAAGAGAGTTTCTGCGTAAGTCCTATCAATTTCGACGCTGATCGCTAAAATTCATTAAAATGGACTAAAATCTTTTCCCAGTCGTCTAAAGACGACTTTCGCTATCAGACAAGGGTTTGAAGCTCCGGCTAGTTATTGCGACTAAGTTCTTGTAGGAATTGTAGTCAATGATGCCATTGTCATGGTAGAAACAATGAATACTCCCTCACAAGTGATATGAAGCATCTACTCAGAAAGATTGTGAATTTGGCTAAGGACGAAAATTTTATGCGCCTGATAGAAAATATCGAGGTGCTTGTTTCTAAGATCCTATCACTGGCTATGGTAGTGGTGATTTTAGCCGCAATTTTTGATCTAGGAGTTTACCTAATCAAGGAATTATTTACTAATCCTTATGGTAAGTTCAATGAAGTATTATTTACGATTTTTGGATTATTCTTAAACATTTTAATTGCTTTAGAAATATTAGAAAATATTACAGCTTATCTCCGCAAACACGTTGTTCACGTTGAGTTAGTTATTGTTACTTCTTTAATTGCAGTTGCACGTAAAATTATTATTCTTGATTTAGGCAAAATTACTGGCGTTGAGATCATTGGTTTAGGAGTTGCCATTTTAGCTCTATCGATTAGTTATTGGATTATTCGTAGCAGCAATATTAAACATTAAATATTGTCTTGGGCAATAGGTCTTTTTTTGCAGAATTTATCAATATTTTAAATGTTGTATAGCTGGGGAGTGGGGAGTAGGGAGTAGGGTAAAATCCTTTCGGTGTCTAACTTTTATGATCAGTTTATGTCCTAACGTCCTTGGCGGTTGCTATACCTCAAAAAATATCCTCTCGCGTTTTCTCTGCTGAAAACTTCAATCCCTAATAAGGATTAATCAACTAAAATTCTCTCCTGGTAAAGCTTTGGGCTGTTAGCGTCAACTGCAAATTTAGTTCTAGAGGCTTCAAAGCTAGAATAGGTAGGCTTCTGAACAATAATTCATCTACTCAACTAAAAATATGGCAGATTTTTTTGAATTTGAAGCAGATTTTGTAAACTCCTTGCGCTGTATACCTATGCAGGTGCGGTACAAATTAGATACATCTGGTATCAAGCTAAAATTGTCTCATTGGCATCAAATGACTCAAGATGAACGTGCAGCTTTAGTAGAATTACCTTGCAATACACAAACGGAGATTCAAGCTTACCAAAACTATCTCCAGCAGCTAATTTTAGAACGCACGGGGAACCCAGTCGCAAAACTACCCATTGAACCCAATCCTTTATGGATGGATTCTCAAACTGTACCCGCGAGTATCCAGGAAAAAGCTCAAGAAATGGGAATTACCCTGACCTTGCAACAATGGACAGCTTTAACTCCCTTACAGCGCTTTGCTTTAATTAAACTCAGTCGTCCAGGACATGAAAATAAAAACTTTTCTAGAGCTATAGCAGAATTTCATCTACTGGCTTAAATTATGTAGTCACAGTTACACTTTATTAATAGTAAATTAAAACTTACTTGAAATTGATCAAAGATGTGAGGATATCAAAACATGGCTGCTAAAAAAATCTTAATGCTCGTTGGGGACTACGTGGAAGACTATGAAGTTATGGTTCCCTTCCAGGCTTTGCAAATGGTAGGACACACCGTTCATGCAGTTTGTCCAGACAAAAAAGCTGGTGACAAGGTGCGAACATCTGTTCACGACTTTGAAGGCGACCAGACTTACAGTGAAAAACCTGGACATAACTTTATTTTAAATGCCACATTTGCCGAAGTAGAAGCCGCAACCTATGATGCTCTGGTTATCCCCGGAGGACGAGCGCCAGAATATATCCGATTGAATCAACAAGTAATAGAAATCACCCGTTATTTCGCCCAAGAAAATAAGCCAATTGCTGCTATTTGCCACGGTTTACAGTTATTAGCTGCGGCTGATATTTTACAAGGTAAGAGTTGCACTGGCTATCCAGCTTGTAGTCCAGACATCCTTATTGCTGGCGGGATCTACGTAAATATTCCTGTTGATGAAGCAATAGTTGATGGTAACTTGGTGACAGCGCCCGCTTGGCCGGCTCATCCCCGTTGGCTGGCAGAATTTCTGAAAGTACTGGGAACGAAGGTTGAGCATTCAGAGATTGCTACGGTCAGATAAGCAATAATTTTTTGGGGAGGCGCAGCTTCAGACAGCTAAAATATTGCTCATGCTGTGCCTCTACAAAAGTTTGTATATAATTGAAAAACCAGAAATCATTAGTAGTAAAAAACAACTAATAGTAGAGTTTTAAGGATTTTATAACTTTTCAACTTAACTAAATGTGGCATATACTACTAATATTTATTAATTTGTTGTCATTGAATGGTCAAGACTATAACATCCATAGAGTTGAACTAAGATAATTGACAAACAAAGCACAGAAAATTATTTTATTGGCTAGAATGCTTGTCACTATTGAGTTAGGTAGTTTAAATTTTGAATTGGCAAATTTAAAATTTCTTCGCAGTAAGTAAAGCTATAGTGTATTTAGGAATGCTGCTGTGGGCGTGGCTAAGATTAAGTTCTACGGCTCAAGTATTTTTTATGAATTTGTTTGGAAAGAAACTCTAACTAGATGACAGGCAAAAACACAAGACATAATGCATTTCTGCGGCTAGTGTCTGGTAATGTAGCAGCTTTTGGATCTGATTCTCGCTATTCGCTGCTCACCAGTAAAGAGGTAGTAATTGGACGCGACCCCACCTGTCAAGTTGTCTTGGATGCCATGATGTATCGGATGGTGTCTCGCCGTCATGCTGTGGTTCGTCCCCTTTCTTCATCTACCGATGGCAAATTTAGCTGGGTACTTTGTGATTTAAATAGTGCTAATGGCACTTTTTTAAATGGAAAAAGTTTGTCTGAATGTCAGGAATTACACGCAGGCGATCGCATTTCTCTAGGTTCTGATGGACCGCAATTTATTTTTGAGTATGATTTGATATCTCAGCCTACGGTGATGACACAACAAGTCAAGCCATTACCATCAGCTTCCAAAAATCACGGTCATACCTACTTAAAACAACCAGATTCCGTCAGCTTCACTCAACTGTTTCCGATTATTTCCACGGGTAAGGATTTAACTCGTAAAGCTTACCTGATACCGGGAATACTCACTGTCATATTTGTAGTGCTGATGTTTGCTACGGTCGGTAATTCCCAAGCTAATCAAGTCATAGTCGCAACTTACATCGCATCAGCTGCATACTATTTTGTTTACCAACTTTGCGGGAAACAGAAGCCTTGGTGGGTGCTAATGGGCGCAGCATTGACTACAACGTTGATTTTGCTGAGTCCCCTGTTGGATTTATTTATCTTCGTGTTTCGGGATATTTTGCCTGGTAGCTTACCTTCACCTCAAGAGCGTATCACTTTTACAGAATTGCTGGTACGAATGTTCTTTGGTGCAGGGTTGATGGAGGAGTTACTTAAGGCGTTACCCTTAATGGGAGCATATTTCATGGGTCAGGGCTTACCTTCACCTTGGCGGGAACGCATCGGTATTTGGGAACCTTTAGACGGGATTCTCCTGGGAACGGCTTCGGCTATCGGTTTCACTCTCTTGGAAACTCTTGGACAGTATGTGCCAAACATTACTCAACAGGTGGGAATAGGGGCTGCTGGTCAATTGGCGGGGTTTCAACTGCTGATTCCCCGAATTTTAGGCTCTGTAGCCGGACATATGGCTTACAGTGGCTACCTGGGCTATTTTATCGGTTTGGCTGTCCTCAAGCCCCGGATGCGTTGGCAAATTCTCTCTATTGGTTATCTTAGCGCCTCTGCACTCCATGCTTTGTGGAATGCGACAGGATCTATTAATGCTTTACTGTTGGTGGTGGTTGGGGTGTTATCTTATGCCTTCTTGATGGCTGCAATTTTGAAAGCACGGGTGTTGTCACCAACGCGATCGCAAAATTTTGCTACCCGCTTTATTGGCCCCAAATAAGCAATGAGAATATACGGGACATGAGGCTACTAATCCCAATCCTTGCATCTTACTTAGGCTTTTAAACACAAATTAATTGGTAGAAGTCAAAAGGCAAAATTGAATGTCAAAATTTGCTCATCTCTGCTTCGTACATTGTTTTGCCTTTTAGCTTTTTATTCCCAAGTCTCACACCAGAAAATTTTAATTTATGTCTTAGGATAGATGACATTAGTCTGTCCACCAAAATATGCTTGAATTTATGCTGCTATAGTTATGTCTTAAGAAGGATTTAAAATTTTCCAACTCACACAATGAGTATTGTCTGTAAGCAAAACTATTTTCTGCCTAAATCAAACCAAAGCCTTGAAATTTGAAAATCAGAAAAAATTAAGATTTTTCTGGAGACTGATAACTGTTTAATTCCCTGAAAGCATAGTAAGCGATCGCCACACTCACCTTAGCTTGTTCCACTTCCGATAAAGTTATCCAATCTCGATTTTTCACCTTACTAAGAGAAGAAATCACCTCTGGGGATTCGCTGCTACGCATAGCATAGGCAAAAGGACGGGCTAAAACGAACAGATCATCTACATCCCAAGCAGGTAATACAGATTGAACACAATGCACCAGTTGTTCGCCTATTGATTGTTGAGAAGCAAAGGTTTCAGCAGCTTTATTGGCGATCGCAATCAGCCAGCCTTCAGGTACACTATGAGCAAAAGCGGAATTTAAAGCCACTTGCAGATTATCTACCACCGAAACTGACTGATGTGGATGACATTCGTAATTTGAGTTAGTTGAAACCTCAGACCAAAGGCTATCGAGTTTGTCATAAAAAGCTAGGGATTTTGTAGTCAGTTCCTCATCTAGCTCATCCTGCATAGTAAACTGTTGTTCTAATTCGCTAAAATAAATTTCAGACTCTTCATCAGCCGGATTCCAAGGATAAGCAGCATCCTCTGATTCTAGTAACGCCTCTAATAACTCTAATTCTACTTGAGATGGTAAGGCGTTGAAAGTGTCTGAGCCATTAACATTATTGTTAGTCATTTGTTGTCTCTGGATAAATTATTTAGCAATACTGAGAGCTACAATTGCCCAAATGAGATTTCCGCAAAACAGTTAATTTTATCTAAGGTTGAAAATAGGTCTTTGGATTGGTACTAGCCAAGAAAATTGAATTTTTACTGGAAGAAAAAAACAAAGAATAAATACCGTTTACTTCCCCATTCCCCAGAAGAAGCAGGGGAGCAGGGAGCAGGGAGCAAGGGGGAATTTGAAACAAAATGCATTTATCTCTGCCCCCTGCCCATTTTCCTTTTCTCCCCTGCCCCCTGCCCCCTGCCCCCGTTCCTCTTCTCCCCACTCCCCACTCCCTAAGCATCTTCAATCACAAATTGCCAAATTTCACCTCTAGAACTGCCAAACCTTAACTGCATACCCGATTGTAAGGAAACTTCCTCACGGAGGATTTGTTGCCAACCATTAGCGCCTAAACACCAAGTTGTACCGTAGGTAGAGAAATCTTGCAGGTAATAAGTTCTAACGGTGGTAGTACCAGTCAGAGTACTGCGACATAAAATTTCGGCGTGACGGTTAGAAACAGAAGGTTCTGGAATCACAATATCATTATCTTTCCTACGACCGATGCGGGTGACTCCAGGTTGTAGTACCCAAGTTTGCCCTCCCGATGAAAGCGATCGCAAAAAAGCTATGGGAATCGGGGAATTTATATTGGGGATGACACTATCTGGTAATTCGGTAATTCCTTCATCAAAACTTTTAATCAGTTCACCATCAAAATCTGGATGGAGATAAAGAACAGGCAAAGTCCAAGCAATTTGATTGAACTTATATAGTGTTAACAGTTCTTGCCTAGCTTCAGCAACTGCCTCATCAATTGACTTGCGCGATCGCAAAGCCTGGGTAAAAGCTTGAATAAAACTGTGGCTTTCGTGGTCAGCAATTTGATCACGCATTCCCAAAACCGCAGGTACACCATGACGGATCAACACTTCTGCCAAACTGCTAGCGGGGATAGCTTGGTGATTGATCGCGGCGGGTTGTGCGCCCCAACAAGCATTAAAAACCGCTAGTTTCAGACCACTACAGGTTAATACTTGTGCTAATTCAATACCATTGAGGGTCATCCCCGGACGCAAAAAGAATAACCCGCCATCTGGCCCTGGTAGCCCATGACCAGCATAAAAGAAAACGTTATATCCGGAGGTTTGTAACTCTTGAATTAACTCCTGTGGTGTAGGTTGCAGGAGTGTCTTCACCGTGCAAGGTGCAGATCCCGGAGAATTGCTACTTGCCAGAAATTTTTCTAAAATATCAGCTTCTTGTGACAATTGCAGGTTTTCATCATGTCCTAAAACCAACAAAATATTTAAAGCCTGGTCGGTTCGCAAATACGGTAAAGGTTCAACTTGACTAGTGGTGCGACTAAAGAGCAAATCTGGAGAGAGGGACATTGCTGATTGTCCAGCTTGGCGCTGCATAATTTCCCAAGGTAAGGCAATCAGATCCGGGTCACGAATTTCTAAGCGAAAACGCAAACGTGTATGCTGTCCCATCGCTATGCCCCGACTGCGTTCCAGACTACCAAGGATTGGCCCGGCGAAGATCCATTTCCAGAGATTAATCCCCAAGTATTGCATCAGACGACTACTGTAACCAGCCGTTTGTCCTGAAGGGGGTGAAACTAAGTTGATGGAGAGTGCGTTAATTGACTGCGGCTGGAAACCTGGAAAAATATCTAAACCACTGTGGCCAGCAAACATCTGTTGCCATTCTTGCCAAACTTGAGTGAGTTCAACAGGCCAAACACAGTCATGTAAAACATAACCACTGGGATAGGGAGCTTTGACGACCCAAATGGCGAAGTTATCTGTGCCAGTGTTGATGAGACGGGCGATCGCCAAGTTTAGGGATGGCATGGATTCATTAAAAGGTAAAAACTAATAATTTCCAATAACAATTTTTTTATGTAGCTATTACCTGTATTATTCCAGGTTTTTACCAATTTAACGAGTATTTTACTTACTTAAAGGGGATTACTTGGTTTATTTGGTCCTAGGGGTGGAATGAAGTCAGGATCGCAGGGAGTTCCAGTTTTTGATTGCAAGACCTCCACTTTTAACTTTTCTAGTTGAGACAATTTTATCGTTACTGTTGTTACTATTGTTACTTTTGAGGGTAAACTTTCGGTAGATGTGGAGCAAAGCTGTAGATTTACCAAGGAATCTTCTGGAGCTAAATCGGGATTTGGTTCATCTCTTGGGATAACTTCCCAATGACTGTCTTGGGGAAAATTTACGTCATTCAAAGTCTCTTCACTCTGAAATTTCATCACCCATCCAGGCTTGAGTTCATTGACTCGGAAAGGTGGCTTTATTGCTGGAGCAGTAGAACTTGACTGTGCAGTCTTAGGGGGCAGAATACCGACTGATCTCGCAAATTCTTCTAATGAACCTTTGAGCGAGTATCCTACTGAACCAGCCAAGACAACCAACACAAAGGGAACTATGAAATTTAAGGGCAGTTTAGCAATTGCGGTAGACTTTTGTTCTGATAGGACTTTCGTTTTTTGGTTAGGGCTACCCTTTAGTAGGGTTGGTTGTAAGCCTTTAGTTACACCATTGGCAGATGGGAAGGAAGAAATATCTGGAATGACTGCTTTGAGGGTTAACTCTGGTTCGCAATATTGGACTTGATGGTGTAATAATGCCAAAGTGACATTATCATGTCCATTTCTGGTGTTAGCAAGTTCCACCAACTTGTCAGCAACCTGGACTATATCGTCTTGACCATGAAGAATTGGTAAAATTTCTGTTTCCCAATAATCTTCCACCCGGTCAAAATCACTCAATCCATCTGATGTCAGTAAAAAAATCGCATCTTCATCCAGGATAAACCTCTGGGAAGTAGGATGTAATGAGTCACTAGGACTCATGCCTAACGCTTGCACCAGAGAGCCAGCACCACCCTGTTGTACCGCTTCACGATAGATAGCATAGCCCAGTCGTACCTCACGAGAAGCCACATCATCATCTAGAGTAACCTGGTAACAACCGTGGCGTGTAATCCAGTAGGCGCGACTATCTCCGACGTGAGTAATGTACATTTCGTGGGCAATAGGTAACGCCATCACTACGGTTGTACCCATACGTTGACGCGCTTGGCGGTTTTCGCTGTCATTGCGTTGGCTAATTTTGTCATTAGCAATTGCCACTGCATGATCTAAATCAGCCAGCAGTATTGAAGGTTCTATGTGATCATAAGAAACCGTGGTTAGTTGCTGTACCTGATGATAAATTGTTTCAATCGCTAAATTAGATGCGACATTGCCTCCTTGGTGTCCGCCAATGCCGTCACAGACAATTGCTAAGGAGCCGACTGCCTGTGGTGGTTTGTTCACAACTGTTCCACTGGCTGGGTAGCAGGCATCTTCGTTCCGTTGACGACTCGGCCCCGTCTCTGTTTTCGTGACAATTTTAATCGTGGGAGTTTGTGAGCGTCCTAATTCTGCCAAACCTTTATCTAAAACTGAAATGAGTATTTCCGGAGAATTAATCTTTCCCTGAATGAGAAAGTTGCAAATTTCGTGAACAAATTCCGATATAGCTGGTTTAGACTTTGACTCTAATTTTTGCCAAAATTTACCTAATTCGGCTAACGCTGGTGCTTTTGAAGCGTCAGAACGCAATTCTAACAACCGGACTAATGAACCTTCTACCCGGAGTAAATAAGGATCGATTAAGCTATTAGCCACGCCTTGACTGTGCAAAGGTTGCCACAAATTAGCTATCTGCCATAACCAATTAAGTTGGCGCATTGATGTCGCATCGCGCCAAGCATTATCTAACTGGCTACATAGCTGCACTTGTAGTCCTGAACTATCTACGTACAAAGGCGGCTGTTCTAAAAGTAATATTTCTTTGTGAGACTTACCTTCAGATAGAGGAAGTATTCCATATACCTGTGGTACGTTTAAGCTGTAGGGAATTAGTCTGAGATAAGCTTTAATACTCTCTAAATTATCTAATTCAGGAGATTGGGGTAGTAATCCTGGCTTTCTATCTAAAACAACAGATTTACTAATTACTAAATAGCGATCGGCTAATACATCTCCAGGGCTACCCACACTCAAACCATCCCCTACAGCCCAGAGGTAACGTTTGGGTATGGGTGTAGAGCATCGCTGGCAAAACTTGTGAGTTAAGGGGTTGGCAGCCAGACAAGCTTCATTTGGGCAGTAGAGCGTTGCCGCATCATTTTCCATAGTGTTCGCAGTGATCAGCGATTGGCAATTTTATCAAAAGCATTGGTAGCGGCAATCGAAACCGCCGAAATTTCTTCAACTCAACATATCCAATTTTGGATCATAATTCTCCTTGTCAGATACCAAGGTATGTTAATTATTAATTTACCTATGCCAATAACTTACTCCTTAATCAACTCTACAGCCTCATCATAGCTTCTATTTATTTTTGATTCTCATTATTACAGCAGCCAACCCCAATCTGTTATCAAAGCATAACCTTGGTTAGTTTACCAGATTGCATATACTAAGTTATATATTTTGTCAATGCTTTTTAGTTAAAATTGCCAAAATCAAAAATAGCCAATTGGTGACGTACTCCACACACTCCCCTTTCAGGGTGAATGTGGGCTTCTCAGCGACTCTTCTATGAAGACATTAACTGAGCTTTAAGACCGTGCGACCCACGGTTCTTTATGTTTAAAGCCGCATTTAAATCTCTGCACAAACTTATGTGGCATACAGGGCAATTGTGCATCCTTTGAAATAGCGGCTTTTTAACCTTGTGACCGCAGCTAGAACATTCCTGACTAGTGCCATTTGGATTAACAGTTATTACCTTCAAACCAGCATTCTCGGCTTTGTTTGAAAGTATATTTATGAACTGTCCCCATCCGGCATCGTGAATACTTTTAGCCAATCTTGTTCTAGCGAGTCCCTTGATATTTAATCTTTCAACAGCTACTACGTCATACTTATCGAGCAATGCTTTAGCTGTTTTGAAATGAAAATCTTTGCGGGTGTCGGCAACTTTTTTATGCCGGACGGCTAGTTTCTTGATCGCTTTCTTGCGGCGGTTAGATCCCTTCTTCCTGCGAGAAACACGACGCTGCGCTGATTGTAATTTACGTTCGGCTTTTCGTAAATGCTTGGGTGCAGCAATTCTGGTATTGTCCGAGGCGACGTAAAAATCTATCAAACCGACATCAACACCAACAATATTTTCAGCATTAAAATCAGGTTTAATTGTCGGAACTCTTTTATCGTCAAGACTTAGGGTTAGATAATAACCATCTGCTTTTTTGGTGACGGATACGGTCTTGATATCAAACTCTTCAGGTATTAAGCGGTGAGCAATTACCTTAACATCCCCAATCTTTGACAGCGTAATTTTATCGTTGGCAAAATTGTGTTTCTTGAATTGAGGGTAGGTAAACGTCCTGTAGTGACACTGACCTTTAAATCTAGGTCTGCCAGATTTTTTTCCGTTAGCGTCGCCTTTCAACCATCTATCAAAAGCCTTATCAACTTTTTTAGGAACTTCCTGTAGCACCTGAGAATGGATATCTTTGTACCAAGGGCGGTCTTTTTTTAGTTGAGTGAGTGAGGCTTTTTGGTTGTAGTAATTGGGTTGATGTTTTAAGTCCGGTAAATAGCAAATTAAGGGGCATCTATCAATAGGGCAACGGTTCTGTTCATACCAATCAAACCTCTGACAAAGTAGATAATTATATTGACAACGCAACATTTCGAGCGTCTGATCAATTTTTTCTGCTTGCTCTTTAGTTGGTTTGATTTTGTATTGGTATGAAGTCCTCATTGCTTTCCTGTTTCGACCTGAAAATAGTATAACATTAATGTACAGACATTGTATAGGCACTCATGAAAAATAAATCACTGAATCTGAGGATATCCGAGCGCAGATTAAATAAGCTTCGCCTGTACTCGCTTCAAAACGAAAAAACCATGACTCATGTACTTGAAGATTTTATAGATTCGCTAGAAGTTAAAAATGGCGATTCCTCACTGACCCACCGTCCTGTCAATCCTGTGGATTGATTTGGTTATGGCTCAATTTGTCATCGCCCAAAAATTTATCTTTTCGCCTCCTTTCGGGTAGGCGAGAGGCTTCTTTTTGTTCAAGCTAATTTCCCAACAACTAGCAATTAGCTATTTATCAATACGAAACAATGAGCAATTCCTTAAGTTAGTGCTTCAGCACCACCCACAACTTCTAACAGTTCTTGGGTAATAGCGGCTTGTCTAGCTTTGTTGTAAGACAACGAAAGACTCTTAATCAAATCACCGGCGTTGTCGCTAGCGTTGTTCATCGCTGTCATCCGTGCGGCTAGTTCACTGGCTGCTGATTCTTGTAACGCCCGCAATAACTGATTACTCAGATATAGGGGTAGTAAAGAATCCAGAATTTGCACAGGATCTTGCTCAAAAATCATGTCACGGGGTAAAGGACGAACTTGGCTAGTCACCTTTTGCCGTTCTACTTCAAATTGACCGCCACGGGTTGTCAGGCGGAAAATTTCATCGTCTGCTGCTTCTAAACCTTGAGGATCTAAAGGAAGCAGGGTTTGTACCACTGGGCGGGAGCTAACCAAAGAGACGAATTTGGTATAAATTAGCTCAATTCGATCCACACTTTCTGAAAGGAACAAAGAAAGTAGTTGATCTGCAACTTCCGTAGCTTCGCTTGCGGTCGGAATTTGTTCTAAACCAGTATAAGTACCGTCAATGGGTTGTTCACGACGTTGGAAATACTGGATGGCTTTGCGTCCTACCAGTACGAATTTGTAATTTACGCCTTCTGCTTGTAGTTCTTTGGCGCGGGTTTCTGCCCGACGGATGATGTTACTGTTGTAACCACCACACAAACCCCGGTCGCCGGAAATTACTAATAGCCCAACTGTTTTAACTTCCCGTTTTTTCAGTAGTGGGAGGTCTACATCTTCAAACCGCAGACGAGTTTGCAAACCATATAGGACTTGTGCCAAGCGGTCAGCAAAGGGACGGGTAGCAGTTACCTGTTCTTGGGCGCGACGTACTCTCGCAGCCGCAACCAGCCGCATGGCTTCTGTAATTTTCTTGGTGTTTTTGACCGACTGAATGCGATCGCGTATTGATTTGAGATTAGCCATATTTTTAAGTTCTGAGTCCTCAATCCTGAGTCAATAGTCAACTGTCAATCAATTCTAGATTTTAGATTGACGTTAGCGAAGCGTACGCAGCGAGGATTTTAGATTTATGAGCAGCCATAGCGGCCTGGCTCGAACAAAAAAAACAATCCAAAATCCAAAATCCAAAATCCAAAATCTAAAATTGGTACGGTCAATAGCCATTAAGCGTTTCCCAATGACTAATGACCAATGACTAATGACTAATTACGCTGTTGCTTTGAAGGTCTGTTTAAATTCAGTTAGCGCTTCCTTCAAAGCTTTTTCTTCTTCGTCACCGAGTACCTTTTTGGTTTTCACGGAGTCGGTGTACTCAGGTTTGCCGGTTTTTAAGAATTCCCGCAGACCCTTAGTGAAGGTAGTTACTTTTTCTACAGGGACATCATCCAAGTAACCGTTAATCCCCGCATACAGAATTGCTACTTGCTCGTATACTGCGAGAGGAGCATTTTGTGGCTGCTTCAGTAGTTCCCGTAACCGTTCACCACGCGCCAATTGGTCTTGAGTGGCTTTATCTAAGTCAGAAGCAAATTGGGCGAATGCTTGCAGGTCATCAAATTGGGCTAATTCCAATTTAATCTTACCAGCAACTTTTTTCATGGCCTTGGTTTGTGCCGCCGAACCCACACGTGATACCGAAATACCGGGGTTTACTGCGGGACGAATACCAGCGTTGAACAGGTCAGAAGAAAGGAAGATTTGACCGTCGGTAATAGAAATTACGTTGGTGGGGATGTATGCCGAAACGTCACCAGCTTGGGTTTCGATGATTGGTAGGGCAGTCATGCTACCTTTACCCAATTCATCACTTAATTTAGCAGCGCGTTCCAACAAGCGGGAGTGGATGTAGAATACATCTCCAGGATATGCTTCCCGTCCTGGTGGACGACGTAGCAGCAAGGACATTTGGCGATAAGCTTGGGCTTGCTTGGAAAGGTCATCATAAATCACCAAGGTAGCTTTGCCTTTGTACATAAAGTACTCAGCAATGCTGGCTCCGGTGTATGGTGCTAGGAATTGTAGTGTAGCTGGTTCACTGGCACTAGCGGCGACGACTACGGTGTAGTCCATTGCGCCTTTTTCTTGGAGGGTTTGCACCACGTTAGCAACGGTGGATGCTTTTTGACCAATGGCAACGTAGACACAAATTACATCTTCACCTTTTTGGTTGATGATGGTGTCGATCGCGATCGCAGTTTTACCTGTTTGACGGTCTCCAATGATCAATTCCCGTTGACCACGACCGACAGGAATCATCGAGTCAATAGCTGTAATCCCAGTTTGCATGGGTTCGTGTACAGATCGACGAGCGATGATACCAGGTGCGGCAGATTCAATCAAACGACTTTCTGTCGTGTTAATATCTCCTTTACCGTCGATCGCACGACCCAAGGCATCTACTACCCGGCCAACCATCGCTTCACCTACGGGAACCTGGGCAATTCTACCAGTAGCAGTAACGGAGCTACCTTCTTGAATTTCCAGACCTTGACCCATAAGCACAGCGCCCACGTTGTCTTCTTCTAAGTTCTGGGCGATGCCAATTGTGCCATCTTCAAATTCCAATAGTTCCCCAGCCATAGCCTTTTCTAGACCATAGATGCGGGCGATACCGTCACCCACTTGAAGAACTGTACCAACGTTAGCAACTTTGACTTCTTGGTCGTATTGCTCGATTTGCTGCTGAATAATGCTGCTGATTTCGTCAGGTCTGATTGAAATACTCATTGTGTCTATGTTTTTTGCTTTTCAGAGTAGGGAGTAGGGAGTGGGGAGTGGGGAGTAGGGAAAGCATTTTCCTTAATTCTCCAATTATTTCATCCCCTGCCCAGTTACCTTGCCAGACTATCAGCACAGCAAGGAAACTCAAGTAGGATCGCAATTACGAATTACTGGTTAAGCGCAAGGAAAGGCGGCGCAACTGACCACGTAAACTAGCATCAATTACTTGGGAGCCGACTTTAATAATCACACCACCAATTAACTCGCTATCTATTTTAGATTGCACTTCTACCTGGCGAGCATTAGTGATGGCCAGAACTTTTTCCACTACTGCTTGCTGTTGAAGCTCACTCAGAGGAACTGCTGAGATCACTTCTGCTAATACGGTTTGATTTAGCTGCCGCAATAAAGCCAAATATTGCTGTAAAACTGCTTCTAGAAAAACGATCCGCCGTTTATCTACCAGTAACAACAAAAAATTGCGTAAGTAGGCGTTACCACTTTCACCCAGGATTGTTCTAATCAGAGCCTTTTTGTTCTCACCCGTAATAAAGGGGTTGCCAATAAAGTTCTGTAGATCCTGATTTTCTGAAAGCAGGCCTAACAAACTCCGAGCATCTTCGCCAAACTCTTCGGTCAAGTTTTTTGCTTGCGCGAGTGACAACAGAGCCTGTGAATAAGGGGCGGCTATTTCAGCTGTTGCTATGTTACTTGTCATACCTCGCCTCCCAATTGTGCGATGCTACGTTCAATTAAAATTTGTTGAGCATCGTCGGCTATGCCGCTTTTTAGTTCAGATTCGACCTTTTGCAATGCCTGAGCAACTACTCGTTGCTGTAACTGGGCGATCGCTTTATTTAGGTCTGCATTTAAGTCAGCTGCACCTGCTGCTTGCAAGCGTTCAATATCTATAGCAGCCTGCGCCAAGATAGCTTCGCTCGCAGCTTGGGCGTTTTCTTGCGCTGCTTTTTTGATTCTTTCGGCTTCTGCTTGAGCTTGCTCTAGCTTTTGCTGTGCTTCTTTGAGTCGCTGTGCAGCTTGAGAAGCACGTTGCTCTGCATTCTTAATTGCTGTTTCAATTGTATCCCGGCGGCCTTTCAGGGTTTTACCCAAAACTTTCCGCCCGAACACTAACAGCACAGTAATAATAATGGCCAGATTAATCAGGTTGGTGTCAAATATATCTGTATTTAGACTAAAACCACCATGTCCCGCTTCTTCTGCCAAGTCACCTCCGACGGCGCTGGCTTCCGCCATCAACAGTAAAAAAGTCCCCATGATTTTTCGTCCACAACTCGCTGCCAAGGCTTAACGTGACCCACGCCGCCAACAAATGTTACTTGGCGAGTGCGTCTTTACAATGTCGCTTAATGATTCCAAGCTAAATTTTCATTAGCGCCGACTTACTATATCTGCTCCTAAAAGCTTTTCTAGTATTTGGCGACTGAGTGAATCTACTTGTTGCTCTAATGAAGCAAAAGCGGCTTGTTTTTGCTGCTCAATTTCACTAGCAGCCTTTTCTTTTTCTGCCTGGGCTTGTTTCTGCACTGCTGCTATTTTCTCAGCCGCGATTTTTTGAGCTTCGGCTTGAGCATCAGCAATGATTGTTTGAGCTTGTCGTCTAGCACCTGCTAAAGATTGCTCATATTCCTCTGCCAATTTTTCGGTTTTTGACAAGCGTTCCTGAGCTTCTAATTGATTGCTACGGATATAATCATTCCGGCCATCAATCGCATTGCCCAGTGGCTTGTATAGTGTTGCGTTCAACACTAGAGCTAAAACTAGAAACTGAATTGCCATTAAGGGCAGGGTAGCATCTAGATCGAACAGCCCCCCTTCCTTGGCAACCTCTTCTACTGCTAATAAGGTAATCCAGTGTGTCATGGTTGCTATTTTCTATCTAATATATTAGTCCTGAGTCCTGAGTCGGTGAGTTATGAGTTATGAGTTAATTGTCTAACTCCTAACTCCTAACTCCTAACTTTTTGTACTCAGTACTCAGTACCGATTATGCGAAGGGGTTAGCAAACAGTAGCACTAGAGCAACTACTAGACCGTAGATGGTTAGCGCTTCCATGAATGCCAAACTTAATAGCAATGTACCGCGAATTTTGCCTTCAGCTTCTGGTTGACGAGCAATACCTTCTACAGCTTGTCCAGCAGCGTTACCTTGACCAATACCAGGTCCGATTGCAGCCAAACCAACAGCAAGAGCAGCAGCGAGAACGGAAGCAGCAGCAACTAATGGATCCATGATCTTATTTCCTTAATTTGTGAGTTGAGTGGATTTAGACGTTGTTGTGTGTCAGTTGCCATTTGTTCTTGATTATTGTTAAATAACCAATGACTCATGACTTTTGAGGGTATTTAATGCCCCTCATTCATGATGCTCTTCGCCATGATCTTCCATCGCTTCACCGATGTAAGCGGCGGCTAAAGTCGCAAAAATTAGTGCTTGGATGGCGCTGGTAAATAGTCCCAATGCCATAACTGGCAGAGGTACAAACAAGGGTACTAGCAATACAAGTACACCTACTACAAGTTCGTCTGCCAAAATGTTGCCGAATAAACGGAAGCTTAGGGAAAGAGGCTTGGTGAAGTCTTCAATAATCTTGAAGGGCAACATAAACGACACTGGTTGGACGTAGTTGCCAAAATACCCTAAACCCTTTTTGCTGAATCCAGCGTAAAAATACGCCAGCGATGTCAGCAACGCTAAGGCAACTGTTGTATTGATGTCGCTTGTAGGTGCTGTTAGTTCACCTTCTGGTAAATGTATCAGCTTGAAAGGAACCAGCGCCCCTGACCAATTTGACACAAAAATGAACAAAAACAAAGTGCCAACGAAAGGCACCCAAGGGCGATATTCTTTTTCGCCAATTTGGTTTTTAGCCAAATCCCGAATGAATTCCAGGGCGTATTCCATGAGGTTCTGCAACCCACTGGGAATTCTTTTGATGTTACTGCTTGCGGCTAAGGAAACTAGCACTAGCACAGCAATAACAAACCAGGACGTGAGAAACACCTGACCGTGTAGCTTCAAGTTGCCTATTTGCCAGTACAGATGTTTACCCACTTCCAATTCGGCAAGTGGAAGAGAGTAGAAGTTCAGAAAATTCAGCATTTTCTTTCCATATCAATCGTTTCTCCAATATTACCTGGAGAATAGGAGCTTTCTTTGCAGTGTGGATATTCCTCACGCAAGGCTTAGTTTAGCTTTTTCAGGTTGTCCGCGCTTTGGCTAGTCAGAGACAAAAGCCATCCTAATTACGTAGAAGATGAGTGTGGCTTTGTATGTGAGAAATCCCAAAAATATGGGTAATATTTGTAGTTGATTCCACCGCGATGCTAGGAAAATCAGAGCTACTAATAAGGCTAACCGGGTTTTACTCAGCGCCTGTTTTTCTCTACCTAAACGCTCAACATCTTTTGCCAACAGCCTCAAGTAAAGCACACCTGCACACGCCCCTAATAGATAATTTAGGGCAATGTTCAGCGAGTAAGCAATCCACACAGAGATAAAAACAGTCACTGTTAAGGCAAGTGTAATTATCAACAACTCCTGGTAGAGTTGATAGAACTCCTGCATGGAGGCGTTAACTGGTTCTGTGTCTTCAGAACCAGATTGAGTTTCTTGTTGTGTTGTCGGAGTGGGGTCAATTGAATCTTCTGACAAGCTCACGAGACTTGAAACCAGTACAGCTAACTTATAATGACTGCACATTCAGTCAGCTGAATCATATCACGATCAGGTAACAATACTTTAGAAAAAAACAATTAACTTCTTGCCGGGATCAGACTTAGGGTAGAAGCCCGCCCTGTAACGGAAAATCGTAGGCGAGGGGGTGAGGGAGAACGGGGATAAAAAGCCGAAATTCCAGCTGATCAAATTCCAACTTTCTTCAAATTTCGCCTTTTTATCGTTATTGCCTGTTTTATATTATTCGGCTGTGAATTTGCACATCCAGGGCAGTCAGTCCTTGCCCTCCCCCACAAGGTTTATATTAAATGATGGTATGCAAATAATGGGATGTTCAGCTGATTGGGTAATTCTATAATCAGCTTGTTGGTCTTGGTAATTTAATTAACTCAGTGACAATAAAATGATCTGCTGTTCGAGGAGTGACCTGATTTGATTCAAGTCGATTTGCACCGTTGCCAAAATCTCTGCCACGGTTAAATGTCCATCACATTTTTGTAAAAATTGCAACTCTAATTCTGACAAGTTAACAATCTGATAATTGTAATTAAATAGACATTGGCTGGGAAAACCATCAATACAAGGGTTAAGATCGGGAATGGCTGGCAATAGGTCTTTATCCTCTGACCAGTTGGATTTAATTAGGGGAAGACGACCGAGGAAAAATTCATAATGAGTAACTTCAGGATCTAGTAATTCTATCAGGCGGTAGCGCTGGCGATCGCTCAATTCTTCTGCTCTCTCAATTAACTCTGGTGCTTTCGCCAAGAGTCTTGACAACTCCCAAAAATCAGGATTAGAAAAATTAATAAACTCCAAGCCAGAAGCATCAATTAATTCAAACAGCGTTTCAATGTTGTAGTCAATTTCTTGGGGATGAACGTACATATCAGCAAAGCATTCATCCTTATGGTTTTCTAAAGACCAAAGTTCCTTATCTCGCTTGACAATGCGGTTATTTTCTGGTAGGGAAGAGAATAGTTTTCGTCCGACTTGTACCCCATCACGATAATCGCCTTTTTTGTCACCTTGGAGAAGTGCGATCGCCTTTTGCATGAGTTGAATTTCCCAGCGTCCCAATTCACCATAGACAAAAATGTGCATTAGTCCACCAGGGGCTAACTTCTTGGCTAAAGCTTGAATACCACGGATAGGGTCAGGTAAGTGATGCAACACACCCACGCAATTAATTAAATCAAACTCCCCTGGTAGCTGTTCCACATCGTACAAACTCAGGTGATGAAACTCCACCCTATCAGCACCGGAACGTTTACAGCGTTCTTTGGCTACCTCCAAAGTTCCCGCACTTAAATCAATTCCTACCACCTGGGCTTGAGGGTTGAGATGTACCAAATATTCAGTACTCACACCAGAACCACAACCAGCATCTAAAATGCGGATATCTTGCTTTGGTGGTTTGCGTCCAGTGCAGAAATTGTAAGCGGCTAACCAATTCCAGCGCCAATTGTACCCAGGAGGGGCTTCATCTAGTAGAGGTTCTGGCGGGAAGGGATAGGTATCGTAGAGTTTCGCAACAGCAGCACTAACAGTTTGGGAGTCTGACATGATGAGGAAGAACGCAGCATTTCTGAGTTTAGCGGATTGGGAGAATTATTCACCATTTGGTAAACTGATTCCTTGTTGTAGTGGCGTGACAAGCTTAAAACAGTGCAATAGATAAAACTATTGTGGGGGAGGGCAAGGACTGCCCGCCCAGAACAGGCAAGATGCCTGTTCCACAAGAGAAACATAATGCATCATTTTAGCCTTGTCAGTCCAGTAGGGTGGGTTAGCGCAGCGTAACCCACCATAAACCAATACAATTCAGTTAAGCAATTTTTTTTCACCTTCTTCTCTTCATTTCGCGTAAGTCCTGACTTTAACTCAACCGTATTGCATAAACGTAAGGACAATGGTGGGCTACGGACTAACCCACCCTACAATTTAGGCATTTTATTCCTTTGTCTAATGACCATTTGGTAAACTGATTCCTTGTTCAAGTAACAATTGCCGCAACTTAGCGTTTTCTAACTCCGCAGAGTCAGCCCGTTGTTTTTCCTGTTCTGCACGCTGTTTTTCCTGTTCTGCACGCTGTTTTTCCTGTTCTGCACGCTGTTTTTCCTGTTCTACACGCTGTTTTTCCTGTTCTACACGCTGTTTTTCCTGTTCTACAGGTGTGAGTAACCAATTATTGTCTCGATCATACCAACGCAACCACAGTCTTTTTAATCCTTGATATTCGCCATCCCATAACCCTAAACCTAACTCTGCTGACTCTAACCAAACCCCCAGCCCATTTACAGACAGAGGTTGATAGCGGTTCATCATTAAACCAAAACAGTGAAACTCATTAGTGTAACGGTTGAAGGCAAAATAATAGGGTACTCTCAAAATTCGCTCATACACAGACCATTTATTAGGCGGTTGATTAACCTCCCGTAAACTTCGCCCTAAATCTTCCGCTTCTGTCCCTGGTGATATTAGTTCAACTACTACAAAAGGATCAATTCCTTCTTGCCAAGTAACATAACTTAACCGCAATTCTGTTTGGTTATAAAAACGCGATGCTCCCAACACTGCAAACCAATCGGGTCGTTTATACCATTGGGGATGATGAGGATCATAGTATAAGTTTAAATCACTAGCTGTAAAAATCTGATCCTCCGCATAACTAGGCGGGCGAAAAGTGATGCGGAGTAATTCAGGTTGGAGAAGGTGAAATTCATCTGGCAAGCCTGGTTCCTCCGGATTTTCGCTGGGTAAGTCATACATGGTTGGCAGTGTTTCTGTAGGAGGTAAGGGCGGGTCTACTTGATACATTTGGCTCAACTCCCCATATTTTTGTTCTTGAATAATTTTAACTTTCTGTTTTCACTGCGAATAAATCTCTGAAGCTTTATTAATAATTGCTATTGATTATGAATAAATTAAATATTCGTTGAACCCCACCCCCAACCCCCTCCCCGCAAGCGAGGAGGGGGCTATGATATAGCTTCTATGATGTTGATAATTTTTGCACAACGAGACTCATGAAAGAGCGCTAATTCCATAGATTTATACGAAGGTTTATGTTAAATTATACACAAACAGGTAAATTATTCATTAAATATTGAGCATCTAATTGTGCTTAACCAGGAGTATCCAAATGCCAGTAGGACTGCCTGAATTCGTTGAAAATCCGGAAACTCGTTGCCCAGTAATTCTATTGCTAGATGTATCTGGCTCTATGTCAGGACAACCCATTCAAGAGTTAAATCGCGGGTTGGCTGCTTTCAAAAAAGATGTAGTAAAAGATTCACAAGCAGCACTGAGCGTAGAAGTGGCTATTGTCTCTTTTGGACCGGTGCGACTCACACAAGACTTTGTAACTATTGAAAATTTTACACCACCTGAATTAAAATCTGATGGTTTAACGCCAATGGGTGAAGCCATTGAATATGCTTTGGACTTATTGGAAAGTCGGAAGACAGCATACAAAGATAATGGCATTTTATATTATCGTCCTTGGGTATTTCTAATTACAGATGGAGCGCCTACAGATGACTGGAAGTATGCGGCGCAACGGGTGAAGGAAGCTGAAGCTAGTCGCAGATTATGTTTTTTTGCCGTAGGCGTACAGGGTGCTGATTTTGACACGCTCAAACAAATTGCCCCAGAGCGTCCCCCAGTCATGCTGAATGGTTTAGACTTTCGCTCACTGTTTGTTTGGCTTTCCACTTCCATGAAACGGGTTTCTAGTGGGAAAGTTGGGGAAGCTGTAGCATTACCTGCTGTGGGATGGGGACAAATTACCACTTAGATTTTTGAGGATTTATCGTGCGTTGGAAAGCAATTGCTCGTTATGACGTGGGAACGAGTCATCAAAGCCAAGAATTACCTTGTCAAGACTACGGGGATTATGGCATCTTTCAGGATGTGATTGTGGGAGTGGTGGCTGATGGTGCTGGTAGTGCTAAATATTCTGATGTGGGTTCTGAATTAGCGGTAAAAACTGTAATTGATTGGTTTGAGCGTGTTAATAAAAGTTCTGAGCAGCAAGAATTTTCTCAGTCACTTTCCCAAATAGAAACTGAGAAGGTGTTTGCTAGAATTGTGCAAGAAGTAATTGCAGAATTACGCCAATTAGCATCTGAAAAAGATTATGCTTTCAATGATTTAGCTTGTACACTCTTGGTTTTTATAGCTACTCCCCATTGGTTGGGTGCTATGCAAATTGGGGATGGATTTATAGTGGTGCGTCCCCAAGACTCAGAAGATTATCAATTGTTGTTTCAGCCAGATAAAGGTGAGTTTGCTAATGAAACCACTTTTATTACTTCCAAAGATGCACTAGCAGAAATGCAGGTAAAGGTAATTTCAGAGCCGCAAAAGTTTATTTGTGCTTCTACTGATGGACTGGAAAAATTAGCAATTCGCATCAGTGACTGGAAACCTTTTCCACCATTCTTTAAGCCTTTTGAAGAATACTTAGAAGAAACAGCTAATCCAGAAGATGAAGCGGAATATCTCGTTAATTTCCTCAAATCTGAACGGCTAAATGCTCGCACTGATGATGATAAAACTTTGCTGTTGTGTCTTTGGGAAAACAATTAATATTCCATGACGCGTCTCATTTGTGGTAGTACGGGTAAATCAATCACTCTTGTGGGTGAACCTCTGGCTGATAGTGGTGAAGGTAAGGTTTGGCGAACTAATGACAATGGTTATTTAGCCAAAATTTACCACTCGCCCACAGCTGAACGGGTGCAGAAATTAGCGGTGATGACAGCACACCCACCCACAGAGCCAAATTCCCACCTCAATCATATTTCTTTTGCTTGGCCTAAGTCATCGCTGAAAAATGCTCAGGGTGATTGTGTGGGCTTTTTGATGCCAGAAATTAAGGGTGCAAAAGAACTAGTTGATATATATAATCCCAAGCGTCGCAAGACGTTAAAACTTCAAGTTGATTGGCGTTTTCTGCACACAACAGCACAGAATATCGCCTCAATTATTGCTGCACTTCATAATTCTGGTTATGTGTTGGGTGACATCAAGCAGCAAAATATTCTGGTTAATAATCAAGCTCTACCTTCAATTATTGATACCGATTCTTTTCAGGTGCGTCATCCCCAAAATGGTAAAGTTTATCGTTGTTTGGTAGGTTCTGAGGGATATACACCACCGGAACTAATTGGTAAAGACTTTTCTAATATTGACCAAACGGAAATACATGACCGTTTTCGGTTAGCAGTAATTATCTATCAATTATTATTTGGTGGTCAAAGTCCTTTTGGGGGAAAGTGGATAGGTGCGGGGGAAACTCCAGAAATTGATGAACTTATCCGTCAGGGTTTATGGCTGTATGCAGTAAACAGTCCATTTCAACCTGTGGATAGAACAATTCCGATTGAAATTGTACATCCAGAGATTCAGCGATGTTTTCTGAGATGCTTTAATGATGGGCATAAAAATCCTCATTTACGCCCTACGGCTAGGGAATGGTTAGCGGCGTTAAAAGTTGCTAGTAATAGTCTGATGCCATGTGAAAGGATAGATGGTCACTACTATAGCCAAACTTATGGTAAATGCTATTGGTGCGATCGCTCTACAAATCTTGGTGTTGATATATTCCCTGGTACAGCAAGGACGCTTCTGATTTGTGGTAGTACGAGTCAATCAATCGCTCTCTTGGGTGAACCTCTGGCGGATAGTGGAGAAGGTAAGGTTTGGCGCACTAATCAGAATGGTTACTTAGCCAAAATTTACCACTCGCCCACAGTTGAACGGGGGGAAAAATTAGCCTTTATGATAACACATCCACCCACAGAGGTAAATTATGGTCTTAATCATATTTCTTTTGCTTGGCCTATTTCATCGCTGAAAAATGCTCAGGGTGATTGTGTAGGCTTTTTAATGCCAGAAATTAAGGATGCAAAAGAACTTCTTGATATATATAATCCCCAGCGTCGCAAGAGGTTAAAACTTCAAGTTGATTGGCGTTTTCTGCACACAACAGCACAGAATATCGCTTCTATTATTGCTGCACTTCATAATTCTGGTTATGTATTGGGTGACATCAAGCAGCAAAATATTCTGGTTAATAATCAAGCTCTACCTTCAATTATTGATACAGATTCTTTTCAGGTTCGTCATCCCCAAAATGGTAAAGTTTATCGTTGTTTGGTAGGTTCTCAGGGATATACACCACCGGAACTGATTGGTAAAGACTTTTCTAATATTGACCAAACGGAAATACATGACCGTTTTCGGTTAGCAGTAATTATCTATCAATTATTGTTTGGTGGTCAAAGTCCTTTTGGGGGAAAGTGGATAGGTGCGGGGGAAACTCCAGAAATGGATGAACTTATCTGTCTGGGTTTATGGCTGTATGCACCAAACAGTCCGTTTCAACCTGTGGAGAGAACAATTCCGATTGAAATTGTACATCCAGAGATTCAGCGATGTTTTCTGAGATGCTTTAATGATGGGCATAAAAATCCTAATTTACGCCCTACGGCTAGGGAGTGGTTAGCGGCGTTAAAAGTGGCTAGTAATAGTCTGATGCCATGTGAAAGGATAGATGGTCACTACTATAGCCAAACTTATGGTAAATGCTATTGGTGCGATCGCTCTACAAAACTTGGTGTTGATATATTCCCTGGAGTTGTGAAACCGAAACCATCTGTGGTTGTGAAATCAATATCACAGCCGCAAGTTATTAAAACAAATCAAAGTCTAAAAAATTCCACTACAGGAAAACTACTCCAAACCCTCTCAGAGCATTTTGACTCAGTTTCTTCAGTAGCATATAGCCGCGATGGTCAAACCCTTGCTAGTGGAAGTTGGGACAAGACTATCAAGATATGGGATGTGACTACAGGAAACCTACTTCAAACCCTCACAGGTCATTCCAACTCGATTAATTCCGTAGCATATAGCCACGATGGTCAAACCCTGGCTAGTGGAAGTTGGGACAAGACTATCAAGATATGGAATGTGACTACAGGAAACCTAGTTCAAACCCTCACAGGTCATTCTGAAAATATTTGGTGTGTAGCATACAGTCCCGATGGTCAAACCCTGGCTAGTGCAAGTGTTGACAGGACTATCAAACTGTGGGATGTCAGTACAGGAAAGCTGCTTCAAACCTTCCCAGGTCATTCCCACTCGATTAATTCCGTAGCATATAGCCACGATGGTCAAACCCTTGCTAGTGGAAGTAGTGACAAGACTATCAAACTGTGGGATGTCAGTACAGGAAAGCTACTCCAAACCCTCTCAGGGCATTCCGAAGCGGTTGTTTCTATAGCATTCAGCCCAGATGGTCAAACCCTTGCTAGTGGGAGTGCAGACAACACTATTAAACTGTGGGATGTAGCCACAGCAAGGCTACTGCAAACTCTGTCAGGGCATTCCTACGGGGTTAGTTCAGTAGCATTCTGCCCAGATAGTCAAACCCTTGCTAGTGGGAGTGGTGACAACACTATCAAACTGTGGAATGTCAGTACAGGAAGGCTAGTGCGAAACCTCTCAGGGCATTCCGACTGGGTTTTTTCTGTAGCATTCAGCCCGGATGGTCAAACCCTCGCTAGTGGGAGTAAAGACAGGACTATCAAGATTTGGCAAATGGGAGCATCTCCTACTACTTCATCTTCAGTCAAGCCAACTCAGCCTCAAGTTTCCCAACCAACAACTTCTACATCTCAATCCTTGTGGATAGACCTAGCTTGGAACTTGTTTTTGATCCTATTGTCGTGCCTATCTTTTGGTATCATTTTGTTCGGGATTTTGAATGATAATTTTGTTATGGTTACGCTGGGTTTGATCGGGATTGTGTTTTCTTGGCTCAAAGGTTTCCAACTAGCAATTACAACATTAAAAGAACTATTCAAGCATTGAAAATAAGAGAATTACTTGGCAATATTTTGTGAAAAAGAAGGTACAAATCCATGAATCAAAATGATTTCCTGGCAATTCTAAAAGAAAATTGTTTAATGCGAACAGAAGAACAATTTACCCAATTTGAAAATGCTTTAAATGAAATAGCTGCTCATCCAGATGATGACAATTTATCTGCATATCATCTGATTTTAAATGACCAATGTGAACAGCCAGAAGTGATGTTTAGCTTAATTCATTTTCTGGAATGTTTTGATGTAAAAAAACAAATTGCAGCATTTATTAAAGTTGTACCCCAATTAATGATAACTGCACCGGAATGGACAAGAATAATTCATAACCGGATTTTAAATGATCAAGTAGCTTGTCACGCTTATCAAGAACTATTACATTCAGCTAATTTAACAACGCCTCATTTCCTGTATCCTCTTTTGGAGGAAAGTATTGTAAACAAACTCAAAATTAAAGACGGTTCTTTAAGTATGAAATAAGAAAGCATAATATTATGTTTGCACACTTTTTTATTCTATTGAAAGTTTTAGATATAAAAAGTTGGATAAAACTTGTTATAAAAATTAAGATATAGTCCAATCTTCTAAAACTAAGTTAGGAACATTTTGAAAATCTTGTCGATTGCGGGTTACTACAATCCCATTTACAGATTTTGCAATTGATGCAATACGTAAATCCATTGTCCCTATACGTTTAAGTTTTTGAATAACTAATAATTGATAAATTTTGTAAGCACGATCATCAAAAGTTAATAATCGAATACTTTTAAAAAACTCTATTTCATCTGCCAAACCTTTATAAGCCCATACCAATTTATTGTTAGAATTGAAAGGTTGACTATTATACTTATTGATTTCTTTGAGCCATCCTTTCATTTGCTCCTGTAATGTAATTACGGTTAGAGCTATATTTTCAGGATTTTCTTGACTTATACGTTGTGTTACTATTGGGTCTTTATTTTGAAAAAGAGATAAATGATCTGTATCTAATATATATAAGTTAGCCACTATAAATTATTCTCTACATTATTTTTTGTGCTGGCTCGATGACGCTGACGAAGATGAAAGGCTTTCGTGACATAGTTAGCATCAGTCAGTCCTAATTCTTCAAGCTCATTATCAATTTCATTAATGAAATGTTGATGATATTCCTCCATTTGTAAATCAAGTTCCTTTCTGTCTTCTTCTATATAGCTAATTACTTCATCAAAAAGAGGATTATCTTTGTGCATTCCTGCAAATTTTATCCAAGGATTTTCTGATGGAGGCGCTGCAATTTCTAAAGTAACTATCTTGGCGGTTTCTAACCGAGTTTGCAAACTTTGGCTGAGTTTTTCTATAGCTTCTGTTTCTGTATTTCCTAAACCTTGACAGTCTGGTAAACCTAACAATGTAGCTTTAACTGTATTATCTGGTTGATTTTCAATCAGTACATCATAAGTTAACTTAGGTGCATTCGTGTTGGGGGCAATTTTTACAGATAATAAATTCATGATATTTTACCCGTTTCAGTTTTATGTTGATTATATCCCTAAAATTAATAAATTTCGTTCATAGAGATCCCCGACTTCTTGAAGAAGTCGGGGATCTGAGCCTCTCGCCGACTTACTTAGCTAAATATTAAATTATATTAAAAAATACTAATTTTGTTACAAAGTATGATTACAACTTTGTACGATATGATACAAAACAATAGTGAATTTTCGCCCAGAGAGAATATGTACTCATTCCGGCAAACCCATTTGGATTGCAGATTGTACATACTTCTTAATAAATCACCAGCGTCAACGCAAAACGTTTTAATCTAAAGCTAACTGGGTTAACTTACTGGCAGTTTTGCAGGTAGCACTCTTAGTCCATGCTCACACCAATGTGTCAAGCCTCAAAACAACCCAGATTTAACACATAGATAAATTAAAGGAGTTTTACAAATCTAATGAGCATTAAGGCAAGTGGTGGAAGCTCCGTTGCACGTCCGCAACTATATCAAACTCTGCCGGTGGCGACGATTTCTCAAGCCGAGCAGCAAGACCGCTTTTTGGGAAACGGTGAACTCAGCGAACTAGCAAGCTATTTTGCCTCTGGCGCAAAGCGTCTGGAAATTGCTCAGATGCTGACGGATAATTCCGAGATCATCGTTTCTCGCGCTGCTAACCGGATTTTTGTGGGTGGTTCTCCTATGGCTTTCTTAGAAAAGCCTCAAGAACGAGAACTAGCGATGGCTGGGGCGGTTGGTGCATCTGAGGCAAGTGTTGCAGAAGGAATGAAACTAGGAACTGTCACCTACGTTGAAAGTCGTGGTGGTTTCCTAGAAAATTTACGGTCAATATTTAACTCGTCTCCTAGCGGCCCCATACCTCCAGGTTTTAGACCCATCAATGTTGCCCGTTATGGTCCTAGCAACATGGCCAAGAGCTTACGGGATTTATCCTGGTTCTTGCGTTATGCGACTTATGCAATTGTGGCAGGAGACCCCAATATTATCAGTGTAAATACACGGGGTTTGCGGGAAATCATTGAAAATGCTTGTTCTACTGAAGCAACTGTGGTAGCTTTGCAGGAAATCAAAGCAGCATCACTTTCCTACTTCCGCAAAGATACTGTGGCTACAGAAATTGTGTCTCAGTACATGGATGTTTTGCTGAATGAGTTCAAAGCACCCACACCTTCTAATAAAGTTCGTCAACGTCCCTCTGGCGACCAACAAGGGCTACAACTGCCACAAATTTACTCTGTAGCAGCAGAACGTCGTCCTAAGTTTGCCATGAAGCCTGGTTTGTCAGCCAGTGAAAAAATCGAGGTTGTAAAAGCAGCCTATCGCCAACTTTTTGAGCGCGACATTACCCGTGCTTATAGCTTGTCGATTTCTGACTTGGAATCTAAGGTGAAAAATGGCGATATCTCCATGAAGGAGTTTGTTCGCCGTCTCGCTAAATCTCCCCTTTACCAAAAACAGTTTTATCAACCTTTTATTAACAGCCGAGTTATTGAACTCGCTTTCCGTCACATTTTAGGACGGGGACCAAGTAGCCGTGAAGAAGTACAAAAATACTTTGCGATTATTTCTAACGGCGGTCTACCAGCTTTGGTGGATGCTTTGGTTGATTCTGACGAATACGGCGATTACTTTGGCGAGGAAACAGTACCTTACCTGCGTGGTTTGGGTCAAGAAGCTCAAGAATGTCGTAACTGGGGACCACAGCAAGACCTGTTTAAATTCAGTGCGCCTTTCCGCAAAGTACCTCAGTTTATTACGACTTTTGCGGCTTACGATCGCCCACTCCCAGACCAACATCCTTACGGTTCTGGTAATGACCCCTTAGAAATTCAATTTGGGGCAATTTTCCCGAAAGAAACTCGCAACCCCAGCAGCAGCCCGGCTCCTTTTGGTAAGGATACCCGCCGCATCTTGATTCACCAAGGGCCTGGTATTAATAACCAATTGAGTAATCCCCAAGCACGGGGGGAATTCCCTGGTTCTTTAGGTCCCAAAGTGTTCCGATTGGATCAGGTTCCTTCGACTCTCAGCCGCAAGGGTGGTAAGGGTGTTAGCGTTAAGTTCTCAGAAAGCTCTACCCAAGCGGTAATTAGAGCGATTTACCTGCAAGTCTTTGGTCGTGACGTTTACGAAGGTCAACGCCTGAAGGTGGCAGAAATTAAGCTGGAAAACGGCGAAATTACTGTCCGCGAGTTTGTCCGCATTTTGGCGAAGTCGGATTTATTCCGCAAGATGTACTGGACATCGCTGTATGTTTGTAAGGCGATTGAGTATATTCACCGTCGCTTGTTGGGTCGTCCTACCTACGGTCGTCAAGAAAACAACAAGTACTTTGATATTGCTTCTAAGAAGGGTTTCTATGCAGTTGTAGATGCCATTCTAGATACCCCAGAGTACAGTGAGGCATTTGGTGAGGATACAGTACCTTACGAACGGTATTTGACTCCGGCTGGTGTGTCGTTGCGTCAATTGCGCGTTGGTAGTATTCGCGAAGATGTGGGGACTGGGAAGGTTGAAAAAGTTGAAACACCTCGCTTTGTGGAACTGGGTACGGTAACAGAAAACCGCACCGAACCTGATATCCAATTCCGCATTAATCAAGGCGTTACCAAGCAACGCGAACAAACCAAAGTCTTTAAGCTGGTAGCAAATACTAGCGATAAAGTAGCTGTCCATACTTTGATTAGTGCTGCTTATCGCCAGATTTTTGAGCGTGATGTTGCACCGTACATCATCAAGAATGAGTTTTCAGCTTTAGAAAGTAAGCTGGGTAACGGCGAAATTAGCGTTAAAGAATTTATTGCTGGTTTGGGTTACTCGAACTTGTACCTGAAAGAATTCTATACACCCTATCCCAACACTAAGGTGATTGAGATGGGAACTAAGCATTTCTTGGGACGTGCGCCCATAGACCAAGCGGAAATCCGTAAGTATAACCAGATTTTGGCTACTCAAGGGATTCGCGCTTTTATTAATGCGATGGTGGAAAGTGTGGAATATAGCCAAGCTTTCGGTGAAGATACGGTTCCTTATCGTCGCTTCCCCACTCTACCTGCGGCTAATTTCCCCAATACTCAAAAGCTTTACAACCAACTGACTAAGCAAAATAAAGATTTGGTTGTGCCTAGCTTTGAGACTGTGAAGCCCCGCATGAACTCAGCGAATATGCCTATTTTAGCGAAGGCGATCGCAGATTTGGCAGCCCAAGCCCGGCAAATGGATAAAACCAAGCCATTGTTTATTGAGTTGGGTCGTTCTTTCAATGATGGTCGTGGTCAATCTGTGGAAGTGGGTGTAGGTACAAGTCGCCGCAAACCTGCACGCATTCACCGCATGACTTTAGGTGCAAATCAAGCAGAGAAGCAATTAGTAATTAATGCTGCTTACTGTCAAGTGTTGGATATATTTAGCGGTCAAGTTCCCCAAGACTTCCGCCGTTCTAACTTAGACAGCAAACTGCGGAACGGGGAAATCTCTGTGCGCGAGTTTGTTCGGGAACTAGCTAGTTCCGAAATCTACCGCAAACGGTTCTATACGCCTTATCCCAACACCAAAGTGATAGAGTTCCTATTCCGTCACATATTGGGACGCGCACCAGCTACACAAGGCGAAATCCGCCAATATAACAAGTTGCTGGCTGATAGCGGTTTAAGGGCTGCTGTAGAGGCAATTGTGGATAGTCAAGAGTATGCCCGCTTCTTTGGTGAAGATGTCGTACCTTATCCTCGTTACCCATCACTACCTGCTGGTAACTACCTCGGTAGTGTCCAAGCTGCTGCTGACTTGGTGAAGCAATCTTGGTCTAGTTTATCACCTGCTGTACTGACAGGCCGACCAAGCGATCGCTAGGAGTTAACGCTTGTAGGGGCGGGTTCACAGATATCATTCAAAATGAACGAGGATCTTAATAAACCCGCCCTTACCGAGGTTTGGAAATTGGCTCTTTATTCGGTTCGGTTAAAGATGAAAGTCATTTTTTTTTAACGAACCGCCAAGTACGCCAAGAGCGCCAAGGGAAGAAAGAAGAGGAAGAAATGCTTAATTGAAGTTTTCCCCCCTGCTCCCTGCTCCCTGCTCCCCTGCCTCTTGCCCCCTGCCTCTTTTCCCTCATATCCTTGTGTAATAACGCTTTCCGGCAAAAAATGGCTGTTAAATCTAAGAATTAATATTACAAAGTATTAAGAACAGTCATAAATGCTCAACAGAATGCCGGAAAATGTTTTGCGGAAGGTAGTTTAGTTTTCTCTCTAACTCGTCATGCGATAGCTATGGCAATTATTTGATTGTTTTCTCTCAACCGACGAGAACAGAAAGCTACTGCTACACCAATTAAAGTCTCACCAGTTTCTTCAAATTCTGGTTTCATTAGTACTGGAGGAATCCATTAATGAGTATCGTCACGAAGTCCATCGTGAATGCTGATGCAGAAGCCCGCTACCTTAGCCCCGGCGAACTGGATCGGATCAAAAGCTTTGTTTCGGGTGGTGAACGTCGCCTCCGCATCGCTCAAGTTTTGACCGAAAACCGCGAGCGCATTGTTAAGCAAGCTGGTGATCAGTTGTTCCAAAAACGCCCTGATGTTGTTTCTCCTGGTGGAAACGCTTACGGCCAAGAAATGACCGCTACTTGTCTGCGTGACCTAGACTACTACCTCCGCCTTGTCACCTACGGAATCGTTTCCGGTGATGTTACCCCCATCGAAGAAATCGGTGTTGTGGGTGTGCGTGAAATGTACAGATCCCTCGGTACTCCTATTGACGCTGTGGCTGGTGGCGTTAATGCGATGAAGAATGTTGCTGCTACCTTGTTGTCTGCTGAAGACTCTGGTGAAGCTGGCGCTTACTTCGATTACCTAGTCGGTGCGATGCAGTAAGCTGAAGCTGTTTTTACTGCTGCTGAAACACAACTATTGCAATCAAGTTGGAAATAAGGAAAGAACAACATGCAAGACGCAATTACCTCTGTCATTAATGCTTCAGACGTTCAAGGTAAATACTTGGATAATGCGGCTCTAGAAAAGCTCAAAGGCTACTTCGTAACTGGTGAACTACGCGTGCGCGCTGCTACAGCTATTAGTGCTAACGCAGCTGCGATCGTTAAAGAAGCAGTAGCTAAGTCTTTGTTATACTCTGACATCACCCGTCCCGGTGGTAATATGTACACCACCCGTCGCTATGCTGCTTGCATCCGCGATTTGGACTACTACCTACGTTATTCTACCTACGCTATGCTAGCTGGCGATCCTTCGATCCTAGACGAGCGCGTATTGAATGGCTTGAAAGAAACCTACAACTCCTTGGGTGTTCCCGTAGGCGCTACTGTACAAGCTATCCAAGCTATCAAAGAAGTAACCGCTAGCTTAGTCGGTCCTGACGCTGGTAAAGAAATGGGCGTTTACTTAGACTATATCTCCTCTGGCTTGAGCTAAGAGTTAGTTTGCACTTAATACATTAGGTGCGGCTTTATTAAGGTCTGGAAATCAATTGTGAGTGTTAGAACGTTTTATTGCTTATGTTGTGAATGAGTGTTAACGGTCTAGTATTGATAGTTGATTTCCAGACTTGGAGTGACTAATTTAAATATTTTGCATAGAATATACACTCCCATTTTTCTTTGAAATAAAAAACTTTTCACAATCACCGTAGGAGATTTAAGATATGGCGCGTTTGTTTAAAGTTACTGCTTGTGTACCTAGTCAAACTCGCATTCGTACTCAAAGAGAGTTACAAAATACTTACTTTACCAAGCTAGTTCCTTACGAAAACTGGTTTCGCGAACAGCAACGCATTCAAAAAATGGGTGGCAAAATCGTGAAGGTAGAACTAGCAACCGGTAAGCAAGGTACTAATGCTGGGTTGATGTAATTAATATATAACAAACATCATTCTAGGGAGTTGTCAAGAGGTCAAGATCGGCCTCTTTTTTGTTGGCTCTATATTGGATAGGAATAATTAAACGCGGATAAACGCGGATAAACGCGGATAAATTAAAATTGTCAAGTCGAAGTTTGAATGAAGCGTCTTTTATTGATTACAGAACGGTTTGCACCAGATTTAGGAGGTTTGGCTAGTAGTGCTACGCGTCTTGTCACTACGCTTTGCCAATTGGGTCTAGAAGTTGATGTTGTTACCTGGAGTCGTTTTTTACAACCTGGGGAGGTTTTACCCCCGGAAAGTTTAGAGGCTAAGTATCGAGTCTATCGTATAGGCTTATACCGTCATTGGGATATGACCATGCCTCATACTCTGAATCTCCTGGATTGGTTGCAGCAGACTCGTGGGTATGATGCTGTATGGGGTCATTATCTTTTTCCAAGTGGTTTTTTGGCTACTTGGTTTGCTGGACTGAAAAAAATCCCGTGTACTGTTAGCGCCCGTGGTAATGATATTGACCGACAAATGTTTCCGCCGGGTGATTTTGCCCGTCTACAATGGACGCTAAAAAACGCTAATGTGATTACGGCTGTAAGTGCTGATATGTGTCGCAAAATTCAGTTGCTGAGTGGGCGCGATGATGTGTTGGTGCTGAAAAATGCGGTGGATACGGATATATTTTGTTTGTCAAAATCAAGTAAAATTACGCGGGAGCAGTTAGGAATTGCGCCTGATGAGGTAGTTTTGGGTTTTTGTGGGGAGTTGCGGGAAAAGAAGGGACAGCAATTTCTGTTAAATGCTTTGACAACGGTTCGCAGTCAGCGTCCGGCTTGTTTGTTAATTATCGGTGAGGTACGGGCTTCTCAGGATGCTGTACTACAAGTTTATAAAACTCAGCAGCCAGAAAATGCCCAGCGAATTATCGTTACGGGACATTTATCTAATTCTGGTTTGGTGGCGCAATATCTCCGGTTGTGTGATGTTTATCTCCAGCCTTCGCTGTGGGAGGGAATGCCAAATGCGCTACTGGAGGCTATGGCTTGTGGTTGTTGTTGTATTGCTAGTGATGCGGGTGGAATTCCAGAGGTGATTTTACATGGTGAGAATGGTTTTATACTACCGCGTTCGCAGTTGCATAAATTAGGTGAGGCGGTGTTGGAATGTTTGACTATGCCGGTAGAAGAAAAAAATGGCATTGTTCGAGCAGCAGGCGATCGCATCCTCAATGAATATTCTATCGCTCAAGAGCAACAACAACTTCAAATCTTACTTAGCCGTTTGATGCCCAATTGAGCATAAGCCGCCGTTAAAGCTTTACCAGCTAGTTTCCAGGTGTAATACTTTTCAATGCGCTGGCGGGCATTTTCGGCGAGTTTGGTGGCTAATTCTCTATGTTCATGTAACTGCAAAACGGCATCTTTAATGGCTTTGGCTGAACCTGGTTTGACTAATAAAAAATGTACTGTGTCTTCTCCTAGTTCGCGGACTACAGGTAAATCACTCGCAATTACAGGGACTCCCGTGGCCATACCTTCTAAAATCTTTAGGGGACAACAACCTTGAAGTAAGTTGCGATCGCTGGGCATTAATGGTGCCACAATCATATCTGAAGCATGGATATATTCAACTAACTGTATTTGTGATGTGGGTTCTAAAATAGTTAGTTTATCGGCTATTCCTAACTTTAACGCCAACTGCTGCAATTTTTTGATTTGATCATCTTTGGCTTGTCCAATGACTGTTAAATAAGCAGGAACATCTTTATTTATGAGTTCTAAAGCTTCAATTGCCAAATTGACACCTTGCCAAGGTGAAAGTGTACCAAAGTATATAATTTGTAAACAGATATCCATCCCACAATTATGATTATAGGTAAACACATCTAAATCTACCCCATTGGGAATCACTCGAATTTTATTGGCTGGGACATCCCGACTTTGCAAATATGCAGCCGTCACATGGCTGGGTGTGATGATTAAATCTGCTGCTGTTAAACAAATTTGTTCCTGGGAGTTTAATTTGTGCAGTAGTTCTCTATCCTCTACTACTCCAGGATAACGGTATTTTAATTCTATGGAAGGTAAACCATTAACTTCAAAAATTAATTGATCGCAATATTGCTTTTTATTAAGTGCTATGACAAACCCTTCATAAATTGAACGAATATGAATTGCTGCAAAGTGGCGATTTTGCAACCATCCCCGCAGCAAATTTTGAAAATACAAAACTCTAGAAATCAAATTACGACCTACAGCAGGTAACATGATCTGCATGACTTGTGGGAAGAGTTCATGGTTCTCTATGTGTTCTGTGGTAGGAGAAACTGTAACTAATTGAATATGGCCAAAAGCTGCTGCTAAGGACTGAGAAAAAGCTGCAATATGAATGGCTGCGCCTTTTGGTGCGGGGACAATATCAAAGGATATATAGGCTATCTGCGGTTGATTCATGAATTTTATATACCTCATTGACACTTGTTTTTTTACTTTGCTATACTGAGAAATTATATTGGTAATCGCATATGGTTTGCGTTGGAAAATAATTGAAATCAAGTTAGTAAAATTAATTCATGGAGCGCAGATTCAAATGCCTATTGAATTACGGCAACTACGCCAGAAATTAATCTATGAAGACACAGCAGGTTTTGACAGTATTACAACTGATTTAGATGATATAGCTGCACTTTCTCAACTAGCGGAAATTAAACAAAAGAAATTTGGCAATCAAGCAAAGTATTATTTTGTATGTGCAGCAGTTTTAGGTTTAGTCACCTTTAGTATATCTAGTGTGACTATAGCATCTGGGTTCCTAAATATAGCAGTTTTTTTGTTATATGTAGGTTTAGTTAGTTTAATCATAGCCGGGATTTATGCATTGTTCAGGATGTTTAAATTCCAAAGATTAAATTTAATTAATTATCGCCATAATCTCATACGTCAAGTTATGCAAATGCTGGGTAGAGATTTAGAAGATACACATTCAATTTATCTAAAATTATCTTTTCAAAAAGGTGAGAAGAAAGAGTATAAAACAAATACTTTAGCACATCCTTACAAGAGTGGATGGAAGATTGATATCTTTGAAAATCAATGGTTAAACATTAAAGGACGGTTTTTAGATAAAACTCGCTTTGTGTTAACTATTACTGAGCTATCTAAAAGACAATATGGTTGGAAACGTAGCAGTAGTGGCAAAAATAAGTATAAATCAAAAGTTAAATCAGGAGGATTAGAGGTGAACTTATATTTAACCTATTCTCAACGCCGCTATGGGGCTGTGAAATTATTGCAAAATGATGTTAGAGATGCGATAAAAATTCCTCTATTCTCTAAGCTGAGAGGGTTAAAAGTTACAGATAGAAATATGAATTTGACTGTGAGAATTTCACCACGGGTTGCACAAAGTCAAGAAGAAATATATCAAACAATTGTAGCAATGTTTTTAAGTCTTTATCAAGTTCTTAACTTAGCAAAGATGCTTTCTAAAGAAATAGTATGAAGCAGAAAATTGGTAAAGTCTTAGCTTGGGGATTTGTAATTACTGCAATTTTAAGCTGTAGTAACAACCAAACAAAAAATGATATTTCTCAACAGAATATTCCCCCAACAGCAGTTACAACAACTAATGTTGATAATCAAACTGAAAAAATTAAGTTTAAAACAGAGTTTGGCGCAGAATTATTTTCTCTCAAACAGCAAGATAATGGGGTTAAGTTAGTTGATGCAAATAACCAAGAATTAGCCAGAATTAGAGAAAATACTCCAGGTAAATTCAAAATAAAGAATGTTTCAGAGGAAGTTTTGGGTTACGTAGTCAGGGAAAAAAGCCTGTGGAAGCTAGAAAATCCAGACGAAAGTCAAGGGTTATATATTCTGAAACGACAGAATGATAGTCACTACACTTTAGAGGATGCTGCTAATAAAGCAATTTATCAAATTCAGGGGCAAAATAATAGTTGGGATATTAAGACACCAGAGAATAGTTTAGTTTACCAGGTGAGGATTAAAGATGGTAAAACTTCTTTGATAAATTCATCTGGAAATACCGTTTTTTCTACAAGATCAGAAATTTCACCCATTGCATTTGCTTGTTTTGGTTTGGATGTTCTCACCCGTGAACAACAGGCGGGTTTAGCTTATGCGGTAAATTTAACAGGAGGGTAGTAAAAGTTGCAGATTCAACTTTTTTGGATAGATCCTAATACAGAAGAACGCCGAGAACCATTATTAAACACTCCCGTGGCTATTGGCAGCAACTTTCAAGAAATGCCACAAGAAATTAATGGTGAACCAGTTTCTAGAGTGGTGATTCTAGATGATTTAATTGCAGATTATCACATTTTAATTACCTGGGAAAGTCAAAAGTTAATTGTAATTGCCCAAAATACACAGAGGGGAGTGAAAATTAATGGCTTGCAGAGGAATAATGGTAGGCTGAAAAATGGCGATCGCCTGCAAATTGGGATCTGTGAAATTATGGTAAGCTTGGTAGGAACAAATGTATGCGATCGCATGGTAGGCTTCTTGTTTAAACGACGCTGCGATCGCACTGATAAAACAGACTGTCCCCACTGTGATCAGTCTTATGAAGAAGACTATGCTTTTTATGCCAATTATGGTAATTATGACTCTGGAGGTTGGGGTAATAATTATTATGATGACCGCAATTCTTATTTCTCTGAACCGTACACTGCTAATGTCAATTTTACAGAGGCTGATTCTGTGAGTTTGGAAGGTGAAAGTGATGCTAGTTTTGAGTATGATATGGGCGCAAGTTGAAGCAATGATTTAAGAATAATTGTCCACAGATAAACACAGATAAACACAGATGAATATGGATTTGATTTAGGCTTTTTGAAATTATTTATTTTTGACTTTTGAAGAAAACTTGGTTAATTTACGCCCTCGGTGGCGGTTGGGGACATTTAACTCGTGCTTTGTCTTTGGGTAGAATTGCTGCACAATTTAGAACAGTCAAGATTATTACTAATAGTCCTTATGCACAGCACGTCAGTCATGAGGGCTGTTTATTACATTGGATTCCTGATAATGCTGGTTTTTCGGCAACTTGTATAAAAGTACGAGAAATTTTACTCAATACTCATTATGATTGCTTAATTGTTGATACTTTTCCTCGCGGTTTGGGTGGTGAGTTGGCAGATATCCTACCTCAGTTACACTCTATACCTCGAATTTTAATTCATCGCGATATTAACCCTAATTATATTACTGCCAAGAATTTACGGTCTTTTGTAGTCAAAAATTTTGATACGGTGATTGTACCGGGAGAAGGTAACGATTTAGGTTTGTGTGATTTGCCTGGGGTGCATTATACCACACCTTGGTTGATTCGCAATGCTGAAGAATTACCAGAAAGAAATACGACGCGATCGCATATCCTGAGAGTGGATAAATCTGTGAAAATTATCCTAGTATGTGCAGCTGGTCAAGCATCAGAATTAGATATTTTTAGTCAAATCACCCTGCGACTACATCAAGATTTTCCCGAATGTGCTGTGAGAATTTTAGCCCCTCATTGTCCTGTGAATTGTCCAGAAGCCTTGTGGGTATCTCACCATCCCGGTATTGAATGTTTAGCTGCTGCTGATGTCGTTATCGGTGGGGGGGGATATAACACAGTTTATGAATGCGCCTCGGTCGGTGTACCTTTAGTAGCATTAGCATTTGCGCGACTGTACGACCGTCAAGAAAAAAGAGCTAGTAAAAGTTATTATGTCCCAGATATTGAACAAGCAATCGCCACTGTGAGAATATTGCTAGACCAAGTAAAAACAGCACAAAAGCAGTCTGCATCAGCTTACATTAACGGTGCTGTACAAGCAATGTATCAGATTATGAGTTATAAGTTGTGAGTTATGAGTTTTACCTAACTTTGAATTTATTACTGTAGCTAATCGTGAATCTACGTCGCCTGATTCCATTTTTTGATGATTCCGTCTCCACCTGGGCGTTAGAGGCGCGGTTACTGCGCTGGCTAACATTGATGTGGCTATTTGTCGGATTAATTATGCTGTTTTCAGCATCCTATCCCGTGGCTGAATCGAGTTATGGAGATGGACTTTACTACATTAAGCGCCAACTCGTTTGGGTCTTCGTTGCCTTGATTGGCTTCAATATAATTGTAAATCTTCCCTTACGGAAAATATTGGGCAATACTCATTGGTTTATAGCAGTGTGTTTGCTGTTAATCTTCGGTACACTCATCCCAGGACTAGGTAAAGAAGCTTTGGGCGCAGCACGTTGGATAGCCGTTGGAACAATCACCCTGCAACCTTCAGAATTAATTAAACCCTTTTTGGTGCTGCAAAGTGCGCGACTGTTTGGACAATGGGAACGGTTGAATTGGTCAGTTCGCTTAACTTGGTTAGGTATTTTTGGTTTAGTCCTTTTAGGAATTCTCGCACAGCCGAACTTAAGTACAGCCGCACTCTGCGGGATGACTATTTGGTTAATTGCTTTAGCAGCTGGATTACCTTACAAATATTTGGGAGGAACAGCATTTGGTGGGGTAATGTTAGCCCTCATGAGTATTAGCCTTAAAGAATATCAGCGCAGGCGTGTAATGTCATTTCTCGATCCTTGGGCTGATCCTAGAGGTGATGGTTACCAACTGGTACAAAGTTTACTCGCAGTAGGTTCTGGTCAAACTTGGGGCGCTGGGTTTGGGCTTTCTCAACAAAAACTATTTTATTTACCAATTCAGGACACCGATTTTATTTTTTCTATCTTCGCGGAAGAGTTTGGCTTTGTTGGCAGCATTGTACTGTTGATACTGTTAGCTATATTTGCTACTCTCGGATTAATCGTGGCATTAAAGGCCAAAAACTTAGTCAATCGACTCGTAGCCATTGGGATCACAACTGTGATTATAGGACAATCATTGCTACATATTGCCGTTGCCACAGGTGCATTACCTACTACAGGCTTACCCCTACCCATGTTTAGTTATGGTGGAAATTCCATGCTTTCCAGCCTAGCGAGTATGGCTTTGCTAATTCGGGTAGCCCGCGAAAGTAGTGAAGCCGAGGTAGTACCATTGCGAAAACCCCAGTCTGAGAAATTGCGTCAGCGCCGGATATTGCAAAAAAAGTAAAAACCCTATATTCGCAGTCCCATAATTATTAAATCCCGTTCCACGCCGTCAAGTTCTGCAACTTGCGGCAAATATCCCCATTGTTCAAACCCAAATCTGGTAAACAGGTTTAAACTGGCTTGATTGTGGGCAAAAATAAAGCCCAATAGTGTTTTTATTCCTAAATTTGGACTTTCCTTAATTGCTAGGGCGAGAAATTGGCTTCCTAAACCACGTTGATGAACAGAGGGGGAAAGATAAATACTAATTTCGGCGGTGGAATCATAAGCTGGCCGCCCATAAAATGATTTAAAACTCAGCCATCCCACAACTATACCTTCTATTTCTATCACCCAAATCGGTCTTTGTGAAGGCGATCGCCCTTGAAACCAACCCAGGCGACTTTGTACAGAAACTGGTTTTAAATCAGCTGTCGCCTTACGGCTGGGAATTGCTGCATTATAAATCGCCACTATTGCAGGTAAATCAGTTTCATTCGCATGGCGGATGGTCATTGCTGCGGTTTAGGAAAATGTTGTGAGAAAATAATATTTAAATCATACCAAAATAATCAAATTTGCGGTTAAATTTGGACAAATGTAGTCTGTTTGTTTATTTATCGCAATTCTCAAGGATTCATCAAAGCTGATAACCCTGGTTTCTCAAATAAACTGGGGTTTTGATCTGTTTGCGTAGATTTTCATAATTCATCCTAGAGAAACAGATGGATATCTGATATTAGGAATCATAAATATATTAGCTAATTTTTGTAGCCATAACTACAAATAAATATTGGAAATTTAAAACTTTTGAAAAATTTATATGCACTAAAGGTAGAGGTTGTTTCTATTAGCTATATCTACGATTAATGTAATCTAGAAAATTCTAACCTACATTTTTATGTCTAAAAATTTAGTTGAACATCCTGAAATGTCTGAAGACAACAGTCAGGAAGATGCGACTTTAGAATTAGAATTAGCTGTATTTATCAGTAAATTTAAAACTGGGATTTGGCTGTTGGGTATTCCTGTTTGGATTTTTGGAATAGCTGATAAGAGTTTGGATGCATTTGCTAACGGTTATTTATCTAGTGTCGAATTTTTCCATCTGTTGACTACAAGCTTGTTTTTTGTAAGTTGGCTGTATTTAAAACCTGATATTAAAGATCACCCATCTCAGGGAAATTTATGCCCAATGCAAACTAACAAGTTTGCGTTAAAAAAGCGACATATGATCAGCCAAGAGTATATTTTACCTTTCCCTTACCTTTGCCAAATTTATCATCTGTTGAACTTAAAACATTTAGAAACAGTTCATCACTTCAGCTTGAATAATTTAAAAATTCTCAATGTTAGCCATTTTCAGCCCACAAACATCGGTGGAATCATCAAATTTCAAACAATTTTAGATTCTCCAGCCAATCCTCTGAGAATTTGGAGAAAACCGATTGTAGAGGTAGATTTAATTTTACACACGCCCTATACAATTGAGTTGAGTATTCCAGTTTATAATAATAAAAGAATAGTGGTAATCTTTCAAGCTTTCCCATTAACCGATAAGGAACATCAGTTATTTATAGATATTTACAGCGATCTAAATTGGCCTAAACCATTACTGCAAATATTGTTACATTTTGCTTCTTGTTTGACCTTATTTGAAGACTTACCTTATCTCCGCAACTTAGCCGACACGAATGTTGAGCGTTTATTCAAATTAGGTAAATTTTCTAATAATGCAAGTATGCTACTGTTTAAACGATTTGTTGAGCTTTATGGGACAAATGGAAACACACATAAATTAATTGAAGAAAATAATTAATTCTGTGAAACCTCACCCCAACCCTCTGGTTGCTAAGGAGAGGGAGTAGGAAGTTATCGGAAGGATGTCACTTTTTGGCGTTGCTGAAACCAAGTATGAATTAGTCTGCAAAAGATCCGGATTTATCTGTGTTTATCTGTGTCCATCTGTGGTCGAATAATTCTTGTAGTACCTATTGAGGTGGGAATCGCTATATTATTTTCCTCCCTACTAAGAACGCGCCAGCAAGGGGGCGGCTGCTAGTAAACTTTTAGTGTAAGAGTGTTGAGGATTGGTAAAAATCTGCTTTGTATTACCCAGTTCCACAATTTTACCACTGTGCATTACGGCAATGCGATCGCACAAAAATCTCGCTAACCACAAATCATGAGTAATAAACAAGTAAGTTAATTCAAATTCTACTTTTAATTCTAACATTAAATCTAACACTTGTGACTGAACACTAGCATCTAACATACTCACAGGTTCATCGCAGATTAAAAGTTTGGGACGAGTAATTAAAGCACGGGCGATCGCCACTCGTTGCTGTTGTCCCCCAGATAAATCCGATGGATAACGTTGATAATAAAGTTCTGGCGGTGTTAATCCCACCTTTTCCAGCATCCATAAAACCTGTGATTTTGCCTTTTCTGCATCAGCCAAATTGTGGATAAATAACGGGTCTGCAATGCTTTGTCCCACTGTCATTACTGGATTTAAACAAGCATGAGGATCTTGAAAAATCATTTGCATTTGTCGCCGTGAAGCCCGAATTTCTTGGCGCGATAAACTAATTAAATCTTGTCCTAAAAATTCAACTTTACCAGCAGTAGGACGAATGAGTTGTAATATTGTCCTGGACAGCGTACTTTTACCACAACCTGATTCCCCAACTAATCCCAAAATTTCTCCTTGATATAGTTCTAAATTAATTCCATCTACGGCTTTAATTGTTTCCCCTTGTTTTTTCCATAATCTTTCTATAAAATTAGGTTCTATAGAGTAGTGCTGCTGTAATTCTGTAATCCGCAATATTGGAGATGAGGAAGTTTCTTGGTGATTCTTTTCATCCACTGCTTGAATATGCAAAGCTGCTTTTAAGAGCGATCGCGTGTATTCATGTTGAGGTTGTTTAAATACAGTTTCAGTCGCACCCATTTCTACCATTTTCCCCTGATACATCACACCGATGCGATCGCAATATTCGCCCACCATGGCCAAATCGTGAGAAATCAACAACAGCGCCATATTTTCTTGGCTACATAGACGGGTTAATTCTTGTAAAATCTGTGCGGAGACGGTGACATCTAAACTCGTGGTGGGTTCATCAGCGACAATTAACTTGGGATTGAGAAGTAAAGCCAAAGCGATCGCTACCCGTTGGCGCATTCCACCGCTAAACTCATGAGGATACTGATCCCAACGATTCGCCGGAATATTTACTTTTTCCAAAGTGGCGATCGCTTGTTTTTTAGCTTCCCTGGTGGATAATGTTGGAGAATGCGCCTGAAGAGTTTCGATACAGTGCTTACCAATAGTCATCAAGGGATCAAGCCGTGTCATGGGATCTTGAAAAATTAAGGCGATCGCCTCTCCCCGAAATTTCCGCAACTGCTGTGGCATCAAATCAAACACCGATTCTCCCTGAAACGTCACCCGACCCTCAACGCGACTATCAGGGGGTAACAAGCGCATTGCAGCCCTCCCCAGAGTGGATTTACCACAACCCGACTCACCCACCAAACCCATTCTTTCCCCAGATTGCAAAGTAAAAGATACATCATCAACAGCCCAACTTACCGCTTCCTCGTGACGCTGAGGATAAGCCACACGCAGATTCTCTATAGAAAATAAAGCTTCACTCATATATATTATTAGTTTTCAACTATAGCGATCCTAAATAAGACGTGAACATTTCTCTTCTTTCTCTTCCTCTGTGATCTCTGTGTCTCTGTGGTATGGCTAACGCCACGCTCCGCGAACGTAAAAAAAATCCCGTTCAAAACTCAAATAGGATTCCTATATATATTATTAGTTTTCAACCGTAAGCTAATATCTGGGATCAGAAAATACAGAACCTCACCCCCAACCCCTCTCCTTACTAAGGAGAGGGGAGAGTTTGACCGAAAAACGAGACGCAAGCCCCTGACTTTAGGCATGGGGAGAAGGCGGTAAGAACTTTTAAGTTCCGTCAAACGATTGCGTGGCTTTAGCCACAGTGTTAAAATAGATTAGCGAGAAAACAAGTAGGAATAACCTTCAGCGCATTGAAGTATCCTAGTACGGAGCAATCCCGGCAACGGACATATCCGACTCGATTCGGAATAGTTAAAGGGCGAATAATGGCAGGATATGGAGCGTTCATCTTTAAAATATGAAGGACTCAGAAAGTATGCGCGAATGAGAGCAAAAGCTCTTTGAGTGAGTAGAGGGATACTTGAATGTCCCGTTGTCGCCTTTTTCAGGTGGGCAAGAATCCCCTGGCTTTAGACGTGGGGAGGTTCAAGCAGGTTCCTTATCTTCGCGTAGCGTCTCCCTTTGGGAGAAGGAGAGGGGAGAGTTTGACGCAAGTTCAAAGCGGGGTGAGTTGAAAAACGAGATTTACATCTTATTTCATTGATTTTACAAATTGTCTCCCAAAACTTTTCTGATGGTTTCAGTATCCAATTCTAATAATTCTGCTATCTCTTGAATGCTGAGTCCCCGTTGCACAAGTTTAGGCAAAATATTTAATTTGGCTTTTAATTCGCCTTCTTGTTCACCTTCTTCTTTTGCTTCTTGATAAACTCTAGTTTCTTTCAGCAAATTTAAATTCAGCATGGCTTCTATTTCCTCGCGGCTTAAATTAGGAAACTTGTAGACAACAATTGTCTCTATAAATTCTATAACTTTTCTTTGGATGAAAGTATCTGTCAATTCCTCCTTAGCTTTGTCAATCAGAGTTTTGGCGAGTTCTTCAGCTTTATTTTCACTTTCTACAACTAAGCGGACAATTCCTACTCCCAGAGAATTAGCTGCTAAATCTTCAAGTTCGTCTAGGTAAAAGCGACGTAAATGAGGTGAAAGCAAAGAACGATAACGTAGGGGATAGCTACGTTCATTGCTGCGTTTGTCATAAATAACTATAGCCAACCAATCAGGGTTAGGTGGTTAATACTGGCTGAAATAAAGGAAAATACTGGTAAACAGTCGATCATAAAATTCCTCATCTTTGTAAAATTGAATTTCTACAAAGTACAGGGGTTAATTATGGAATGCTTCCAGGGGAGAAAATAACCCATCTAATCGAAAGCTTTTTTGTTTAATTTCTGGGGCTGTAAATTCATAGGTATTGATGTTAGTCTCAGGCTCACCAATAATTTCAAAGAAGATATGGGGGAATTCTTTAAATATTTCGTAGAAAATTGCATCTGTTTTCATGATTACGAATTACTAAATATCCCCACATTTTACCTCCCAACCTGTTCCCCACTCCCCATTTCCCACTCCCCACTCCCCACTCCCCATTCCCCATTCCCCAACTTGTTACAAAAATAACTTTCAATTACCAGCCGAAAATGAGATGATGTCAGAAGTAGAGCAAAAGGTAAAGAATTGTTATTTTTCCTCCTCTGGTTCTTGCTGGAGAATAGCTTCACAGTATTGAATGAGAGTAGACAGGCGATCGCCTATGGTCTTCAGCCTCGCTTCGGCAGTCGCTGCTTGCCGCGATCCTTGGAGAAACATGACATCAATTTCCAACAAACGCATCTGTTTACTGATCTCTGTCCGATAGGATTGTACTCGCGAACTTCCATCAGGCAAAGGGACAATCTCCTGGCGAAACACTTGCTGCAACAAGGTTACACCCTTTCGCAGTTCAGGTGCATTGACTTGGGTAGCGGTGGTATCAGAGCGTACTTGCTCTAGCAAAGTTGCTAGAGTCTGATATTTCTCAAGATTTAGAGACATTCAGTGCTAGTTAAGATAGTATTAATTTCAAGAAAATTATCTTTTACAATAAACTTTTTCAACTTGTTATTAAAACTATAAGCCTCAAGTTACGTTTTGAGGTTTGATTTGCAATAAATGGATTTTTCCACCTATGATTTTTTAATCCCAGTATGGATGACTACCATAGACCATTAGAAAATCATTCTCATTTTTTAACTGATCTCTTGCAGATAGCATTGTCTGTCCACGATGCTATCCGTTGCGTACATCTCTGACTTATCTACCGATCCTTTAAACCGTAATTGTATGAGCAGCATACTTGTAAATTCCACAACCGAACTAGCCCTTCCGGAATGGCTTCACAAATGTTTAAGAGAGTCGTCAGCATATAAAGGCGAAGCCGAAGCAGATCGAAGGTATAGTGATGCAGTATTAATTGGTAAGGCATTTGAATTTGCTTATCAACTGCATGAGGGACAATACCGCAAATCGGGAGAACTGTATATTAGTCATCCCGTAGCAGTGGCTGGATTGCTGCGAGATTTGGGGGGTAGTCCTGCTATGATAGCAGCTGGATTTCTTCATGATGTAGTTGAAGATACAGATGTCACAAGCGAACAAATAGAAGAACACTTTGGCCCAGAAGTCCGGCAATTGGTCGAAGGTGTCACCAAGTTGTCTAAAATAAATTTCACCAGCAAAACTGAAAGCCAAGCAGAAAACTTCCGGCGGATGTTTTTGGCCATGGCGCAGGATATTCGGGTAATTGTGGTGAAACTGGCAGACCGTTTGCATAATATGCGAACTTTACAATATATGTCAGAATCCAGTCGCCGCCGCAGCGCGCAAGAAACCAGAGATATTTTTGCTCCCTTAGCAAATCGTTTGGGAATGTGGCGGATAAAATGGGAACTGGAAGATTTGTCTTTTAAATATCTCGAACCCGAAGCTTTTCGCCAAATACAGGATCATGTTTCCGAAAAACGGGCGGCGCGGGAAGAGAAATTGGCGAAAACTACAGATATGTTGCGGGAGCGTTTGCAGCAAGCCGGCATTCACTGTCAGGATATTAGTGGTCGTCCTAAGCACCTGTATAGCATTTATCAAAAAATGCAAAGGCAGCAAAAAGAATTTCACGAAATTTACGATTTGGCAGCCCTGCGGATTATAGTCCAAACCAATGAGGAATGCTATCGGGCTTTGGCAGTAGTTCATGATGCTTTTCGCCCGATTCCTTCTAGATTTAAGGATTACATTGGATTGCCCAAGCCTAACCGCTACCAATCGTTGCATACTGGTGTAATTGGGCTGAGTGGCCGTCCTTTGGAGATCCAAATTCGTACTGTAGAAATGCATCATGTTGCTGAATATGGGATTGCAGCCCATTGGAAGTATAAAGAAACAGGTGGTTCTACTAGCCAATTGACCAACGCAGATGAAAAGTTTACTTGGTTAAGGCATCTGCTGGAATGGCAAAGTGATCTTAAGGACGCTCAAGAATATCTTGATAGTGTCAAAGACAATTTATTTGAAGATGATGTCTATGTCTTCACCCCAAAGGGGGATGTTGTACCTTTAAGTCCTGGTGCAACGTGTATAGATTTTGCTTATCATATTCATACAGAAGTCGGCAACCACTGTGCAGGGGCGCGAGTGAATGGTCGCATGGTTCCTTTGTCAACCAGGTTGCAAAATGGCGCGATTGTGGAGATTATTAGCCAAAAGAACAGTCATCCCAGTTTGGATTGGTTGAACTTTGCCAGAAGTTCAGCAGCGAAGTATCGGATTAAACAATGGTACAAGCGATCGCGCCGCGATGAAAATGTAGCTCGTGGACGAGAGTTGTTAGAAAAAGAACTGGGTAAAACAGGTTTTGATAACTTGCTCAAATCAGAAGCAATGCAAACCGTAGCGGAAAAGTGTAACTACCACAGCGCCGAAGATTTACTAGCCGGTTTGGGTTACGGTGAAATTACTCTCAACCTGGTGCTAAATCGCTGGCGAGAAGTAGCTAAAGGACAACAACCTGCTAACGTTGTTCCTCTATTTCCCGGAAAAGAACTACCAACGACATCAAAAACTGTCCGCGATGCACCTCCCCACAGCACACGTCCTTGTGATTCACCCATTATTGGCGTAGAAGGATTGGTGTATCATATCGCTGGGTGTTGTACCCCCATACCCGGTGAACCGATTATTGGTGTGGTGACGCGCGGTAGGGGAATTTCCATCCATCGCCAAGGCTGCAATAATCTCGAAACTGTGGAGTATGAGCGTTTAGTACCTGTGAGTTGGAACTTAGCGACTGAACATATTAGCCGTCCTCTGACTTACCCGGTGAATGTGCAAATCGAAGCCCTTGACCGGGTGGGAGTATTAAAGGATATTTTATCCCGCTTGAGTGACCAGGGGATCAATGTGCGTCATGCACAGGTGAAAACTTCTATTGGTCAACCAGCGTTGATTGATTTAGGAATAGATATACGCGATCGCTTGCAACTAGAGCAAGTGTTTACTCAAATTAAAAAAATGAGCGACATTTTAAATATCCGTCGTCTTGGTCAAATTGACGAATAGCCGGGTTTTAAGAGTCTTATATATGCTTCAACACTTGTGGTTGTTGATAGATTGTACCCCAGTTATAAAACTTGTTCTAACTGTGGGACTAAAAAAGAAACGCTCACACTCAATGAACGTGTTTTAAAATGTGCATATTGTGGCTTTGAGTGTGACATCCTTCAGCTTTGTTTGTGAGTTGCTTGTGGTTAATGATTGCGATCGCCTTCTTAATAGCCGTAGCCGAAGGGATGAGCAGGAGAAACATTTATACATGAAACTGCCATTACCTACCTTGATTCTGTGGGCGATCGCCGGAGGTGGGGCTTTGCCCATCGCTCTCTTTGTCACAGCCATTTTTTGCTGGATTTTAGGCGATATAATTTGGCATAGTATCGGGCAAATTTCTGGGTAATTCTTGACAACAGAACCGCGAAATGCTGGGCGTGAGAGGGTAATTACCCCGATTCTGATTTCTACTTGTTTGATATATACTCTTAATTTTATTACTACTAGTAAATGGTATTCGCGGTTAGATCCTTTTTAGCTTCAGCTTCGTATTAATCTACAAAGCCCTAATTCAGACCTTGCTTCTTTGCGCCTTTGCGGCTTTGCGTGAAACTAACTCACACGTTTGTCATACAACCAAAAAATTATCATGACTTATCTTGAAACAACCGCTAACTTTTATAGTGAAGTCGCCGAAACACCACAAGTAGGATTATGTTGCGTCCAAAGCAGTCCGTTACAACTACCAGGACTCAAAATTTCCTCCCAGATGCAGGAAATGAACTATGGTTGCGGTACAACCGTACATCCCACAGAACTAACTAACGACCCCACAGTACTTTATGTAGGCGTTGGTGGTGGCTTAGAAGCACTGCAATTTGCTTACTTCTCCCGTCGTCCAGGGTCAGTAATTGCGATTGAACCAGTGGAGGCTATGCGGTCAGCAGCGACTCGTAATTTAGAACTGGCTGCTCAAGAAAATGACTGGTTTGAGCCTAATTTTGTCGAAATTCGCGAAGGAGATGCCTTTGCTTTACCGGTTCCTGATGCTTCTGTCGATGTGGTAGCACAAAATTGTCTATTTAATATATTTAAACCCGCAGATTTGCAGTTAGCTTTACAGGAAACCTTTCGAGTTTTAAAGCCCAACGGACGCTTACTGATGAGTGATCCCATTGCGACTCGTCCTATTCCCGAACACCTGCAAAATGATGACAGGTTACGCGCCATGTGTCTATCGGGAGCAATGACCTACGAACAGTATATTGAACATTTGGTAAATGCGGGCTTTGGTCAAGTAGAAATCCGGGCGCGTCGTCCTTACCGTCTCCTGAATCGCCAAAATTATAATTTAGCAGAAAACTTGCTGCTAGAAAGTCTCGATTCTGTAGCTTTTAAAGTCGCAATTCCTGAAGATGGTGCTTGTATTTTTACAGGTAAAACAGCAATCTACACCGGAATAGCACCCTTCTTTGATGACCAAGCCGGACATATTCTGCAATCGGGAGTACCTGCGGCGGTATGTGATAAAACTGCTAGTAATTTAGGTAAAGCCGCTCCTGAAGAAATCCTGATTACAGATTCAAATTGGCATTACAATGGTGGTGGATGTTGTTAGTAATTATTCCTGAGTTAGTTTTTTTGTAGCACAGAATGAAGATTAAGAATGGTTCAGCAAAAAGTAAATCCTTTATCTTTAAATTCAGACATCACACCTTTTAGAAAAAAGCTAAATTTACCCCTAACAAAAAACCCAATTACTGTTTTACAACTTAATTTGGGCAAACGTTGTAATTTGGCTTGTAGCCATTGTCATGTAGAAGCCAGTCCCAAACGCACTGAAGAACTTTCTCCGGAAATTTGCCAGCAATTAATTCAATTAATTGAGAAATTTCCCCAAATCAAAGTTGTAGACCTGACAGGTGGCGCGCCCGAAATGCTCTATGGCTTTAAACCAATTGTAGAAGCAGCGCGATCGCATGGGAAACAGGTAATTGTGCGCTCTAACTTGACTATTTATTTTGAAACTGGTTTTGGGGATATTCCCGAATATTGCGCTCAAAATCAAGTCAGAATTGTAGCTTCTCTGCCTTGCTATCTCTCAGACAACGTTGATCAAATGCGAGGAAATGGTGTATATGATGCCTCAATTCTTGCTCTGCAATGGCTGAACCGTCTTGGCTATGGTCAAGACCCCAATTTAATCCTTGATTTAGTTTATAACCCGCAAATTCCCACTTCTGAGAATTTTTCCCTCACACCCAATCAAGCTAAACTTAAACAAGATTATAAAATGTTCTTACAAGAACATTTTGGTATTAGTTTTAATGACTTGTTTGCAATTACCAACCTACCCATTGGACGCACAAAGTTTTCTTTAGAACGCCAAAAGCTATACAGACCTTATCTCCAGTTTTTAGAATCTCATTTCAACTCTACGACCATTGAGCATTTAATGTGTAGAGATGAACTTTCCATTGATTATTTGGGTAATGTCTATGACTGCGACTTTAACCAAATGGAAAATTTGCCTTCAAAAACTGATGCTGGCGAAACCTTAAATGTTGCTAAGTTATTGGCTGCTGGCACATTAGATTTAATTACAGAAATCAGGACTGCACATTACTGTTATGGTTGTACGGCTGGCTCAGGTTCTAGTTGTGGCGGCACTTTAATTTAACCCAAAAACTTTTATGTAGGGTGTGTTGTCGCGTAGCGCAACGCACCATTAGTTTGTAGTAGGGACTTCAGTCCCTAAAACAGGACTAAAGTCCTGACTACGAGCAAACATTGAGACGATACAAAGTATTTGGCATCAATATTTGTGTATAAATATATAAATAATAGAGTCAAAAAGCACAGAAATTGTTAACCTCGAAAATTCGTAATATTGCTATTAATAGGGTTTTCAGCTAGTCCATCTGATGAATTTTGCATTTATCAATTTTCAGTAAATCCATTTTGATTTTAGCTTCGTATTATTAATGAAGTCTGTAATCACCAGATAATTAATGAAAGACATGAAATCACCAAAAAGTCTTCGCGTTTAGACTACTTTTGAAACCAGAGATTTCTTGCTCCAATAGATATTGTGATTAATTCAGCTTAATACCTCATGCTGGCAATTTGGGTGAGGTCAAAATTCACACAACTTAATGATTGAATCAGGAGTTTTAAATATGAAACGTCTAATTTTTGGTAGCCTATCTATGCTTGTCATCTCTACTGCTGTGTTGCCTCCTGTCAAAGCAAATCAGATTGAAACTCAGCAAAAAGGATTGACCAACAATAACAACACTTCGCAAATTCTCATAGCACAAAATCAAACCGCATCGGGAATGTTAATGCCGACATCTAATGACGGTACTCCAAATGGTATTACCAAAGAAAAGTGGCTGAGTGCTAACGCTAAAGTTTCCGCATCACCCATCAGCAATTCTAGAGGCAGTTACAGAGTAACACTCAAAGCCAGCAACCTAGTACCTAATGGACTTTATACCTTCTGGTGGGTGAATAAAAAAGTTATAGGCATGGATATGGGGCCAGCAGGAGGCATTCCCAGTAATGAGTTCAGAGCAGATAATAGCGGCAACGTCACTACAACTATTACCGTACCCACCAATAATAATTATCAAATGCTAGGAATTGCCTACCACGCAGATAACAAAACTTATGGTCAAATGCCTGGTGAATTCGGCAAAGTTACCTTCACTCACCTCATGGGTAAATTCCCAAAACTCCAATAGGTAATACCAATTTTATTTGACACATTCCCCCGCATGAATAACGGGGGATTCTGGGTTAGTACTTGCATTTGGATGTGATTTCCAGGATGATGGAAATAATACTAAATTTCCAGCAATTGACAATTTAACACACTTAGCTAAAAAAGCTTTAAACACAACTATTTTATAGAGAGAAATTACTTATGTTAAAATCTGCAATAACTAATTTGTTCTTTCCCCAACGTCAAAAGCCCACTATTGCAGATATCTTTACGAAGAATTGGCAAAGGCTGGTTAAATATGCTTTTCTGATGCTCATGGCATTTAGCGTTGCTTTGATATTTACCGCCGAACCAGCTTGGGGACAAGAATCTGCTCAAAATGCTTCAGGATTTAATCCCCAAATCTGGTTGCGAAATGCTTTGCAGTGGATTGATGGTTTGGGTGCTGTAGGAGCATTGGCATTTATCCTACTGTATATCGTTGCTACTGTCGCCTTTTTACCAGGGTCAATTCTCACACTCGGTGCGGGTGTCGTCTTTGGCGTGGTTATGGGTTCACTTTATGTCTTCATTGGTGCAACCATCGGAGCCACCGCCGCTTTCCTCGTCGGGCGTTATTTGGCTAGGGGTTGGGTGGCGAAGAAAATTGCAGGAAATAACAAATTTCGGGCGATTGATGAAGCTGTGGGTAGGGAAGGATTAAAAATTGTCCTGCTAACGCGACTTTCTCCTATCTTCCCCTTTAACTTATTGAACTATGCTTATGGCGTAACGGGTGTTTCTCTCAAAGATTACTTTTTGGGTTCCGTTGGGATGATTCCCGGCACAATTATGTATGTTTACATCGGCTCCTTAGCTAGTAACATTGCCACAATCGGTACTGAGGCTCAACCCGATAACCCCGGTGTACAGTGGGCAATTCGCATCATTGGTTTTATTGCTACAGTTGCGGTGACAGTTTATGTTACTAAAGTTGCTCGTAAGGCTTTAGAAGATGAAGTTTTAGAATCTACAGACAATGACGAAAATCAACAAATTAATCTGAATTAAAGCTGCACTGATTACTAATTTGAGAAGTGAGAAATAAATAATAATGACAAATACAACAAAGACAACCAAATTGCTGACTGGTACTCAAGTTCCCGAATTGGAAGTAAAAACCCTGGATGGTAAACTTTGGCAACTTTCTCAGCAGCAACCCCAAAACTTCACATTAATTATTTTTTATCGGGGGTGGTTCTGCCCAATTTGTCAAACTTATCTTGCAGAACTTGAACGTCTCCTTGAAGATTTTACTAAACTTGGGGTAGAAGCGATCGCTATTAGCGGAGACAGTCAAGCAGACGCTCAAAAGTCAATCTCAGAATGGGGAATTAAGAATCTCACCATTGGCTATGAAGCCAGCATAGATTTATTTCGTAGTTGGGGGCTTTATATTTCCAAAGGTGCATTTGAGAAAGAACCCCCCTTATTTTGTGAACCAGGTTTTTTCTTAGTTAAGCCTGATGGCACACTTTCCTATGCTGCTGTCAATAGCGCCCCTTTTGGTCGTCCACCCATATCAGATATGCTTTCTGCCATCGATTTCGTGTTGAAAAACAATTATCCTGTGCGGGGAACAGATTAGTTTGTAATTCGTAGTTCGTAATTTGTAATTAGTAGTAATGTCTCTTAAATTACCATGCGTTTAAAAAAGTGCTGCAAAGCAGATTTCTAAATCAATTATTAATCGTTAAAGGAGTTTATTAATGTCAAATTCTGCATTTCAAAAAGTTACTCTTCCACCAATGGACGAGTATAATCAAAAATTAATTTCCTATGTTCATCCACCTGATTGGGTTAATCCTAAACCTGTTGATTGTTATGATTTAGTTGTGATTGGTGCTGGTACGGCGGGATTAGTCGTAGCCGCAGGTGCAGCAGGTTTAGATGTGGGATTAAAAGTTGCTTTAATTGAAAAGCATTTAATGGGTGGGGATTGTTTAAATGTCGGTTGTGTCCCCTCAAAATGTATTATTCGTTCATCTCGCGTTGTCGGCGAAATGTGGGAAGCGAAGGCTTTGGGAATTAACCCCCCAAAAAAAATAGACGTTGATTTTCCAGCAGTAATGGCACGGATGCGCCGTTTAAGGTCGGGTATTAGCCATCATGATTCTGCACATCGGTTTCAAAAGCTGGGAGTGGATATTTTCTTAGGTAGTGGTCGTTTTGCCGGTGATAATATCATTGAAGTTGGTGAACAAAAACTTCGCTTTAAAAAAGCTGTGATTGCTACTGGTGCTAGGGCTGTGCGACCATCGATTAAGGGACTGGAAAAATCTGGATTTCTGACTAATGAAACAGTATTTTCTCTCACCGAACTTCCCAAACGTTTAGCTGTAATTGGTGGTGGACCCATTGGTTGTGAATTGGCTCAAGCTTTCCAACGTTTGGGTTCTCAAGTCATCTTGTTTCATAAGGATTCTCACATCTTAAATAAAGAAGATAGCGAAGCCGCAGAAATTATTCAAAATAGGTTAATTCAAGAAAATATGCATTTGGTTTTGAATAGCCAAATCCAAAGTGTAGAAAAAACCCCAGAAGGAAAGCTAATTAACTTTCTCAGCAATGGTTCTCAAAGGTCAATTGTTGTTGATGAAATTTTAGTTGGTGCGGGACGCGCACCGAATGTGGAAGGCTTAAATTTAGAAGCTGTTGGGGTGGAATTTGACCAAAGAAAGGGGGTGAAAGTTAATGATTATCTTCAGACAACCAACCCCAAAATTTATGCCGCCGGCGACATCTGCATGAACTGGAAGTTTACTCACGCAGCTGATGCAGCAGCGCGAATTGTAATTAAGAATACTTTGTTTTCTCCCTTTGGCTTTGGAAAATCCAAACTTAGTAGTATAGTCATGCCTTGGGTGACATATACTGACCCAGAAATTGCTCACGTGGGAATGTACGAGCAGGAGGCTCAGAAACAGGGTTTTGAGATTAATACAATTAAAATTCCTTTTAGTAGTGTAGACCGAGCAATTACAGATGGGGAAGAAGACGGGTTTGTGAAAATTATCCACAAAAAAGGTTCCGACCAAATTTTAGGAGCAACAATTGTCTCCCGTCATGCTGGAGAAACCATTAGTGAAATAACTACAGCAATTGTCAATAAAATTGGTTTAAATGGGTTATCTGGTGTAATTCATCCTTACCCAACTCAAGCAGAAGCTATTAAAAAAGCCGCAGATGCTTATCGCCGTACTTTGTTAACACCAACATCAAAAAGAATTTTAGAACTGCTTACGAAGTTGTCTTAAGACTTTCGAGATGAAAAATCAATTTTTGCCAAAAGTTCATCAAGTTATGAGCTAATTTTATCCTGAAAAATCTCTCTTGATTCCAGATTTTCATGAATCAACAATAATCAACAATTAACTAGCTATTTTGTTTCTTCTTTGCTATTACTGCCTTCCCGGTCTTAAAATATGGAAAATAACCAGTAAATTTGAGCCAGTATTCTACAAGGAAATGCTACCCTTCATCACAGTTTCTCCAGTTGGTTGGGGAATTTTTTCTATGGGTTCAATAGTAATCACAGCCTCAGAAGAATCTGTCATAAACTCATCTAAAGGAAGTTGCATTAATACTGTCCCTTGGGAGTCAGAATTAAATTCTCCGCAATATACTTTTTCATTATCAACTATAGCCCACAAGCGATAAATTTGACCCTTGGGCAGTGGGTCTAAATTTTGCAGGCTAAGTAGCGCCACATCAGACTTAGGTGCAATTACTAAACTACCAGAAGCTACAGGAGTTACATTAGTTCCTGTTAGTGTTAGCAAACGGTTATTAGGTTGACGAAGTAAGGCTATTGTTTCCTTATAACGGGATAGTTCAGCCTGAGCAATAGTAACTTCTTGTTGTAGACGATAACTATATAGGCTGAGGCTAATGACAACAGAAGCCGCAACACTCCCCAGAACACCAAACCAAATTTTAGGTTTTCTCCAAATTCGGTTGGATGTGGAAACTACAGAATTAGCAGGAGATGCAGCCGCAGCCTGTAATATTTTAGAACCCAAAGATTTAGGGGGCGAAGTTTCCGGCAAAGCCCAAGGAAGTAAAGCTAAACTATTCTGTAAACGGTTTACCTCAACTTTTAATTCTGGACGCGTTTCTAATAACTGATTAACCTTAGCAACCTCTTCTGGAGTTAGGTCGCCGAGGACATAACCTGCCAAAAGTTCTTGTAATTCGTCAAAATTTTGAAAGTTTGTCATGATTATTCCACCAAATCTTGTAATATTTGCCTTAGTTTTAACAAAGCCTTGCGTTTATAAGTTTTCACTGTTCCCAAAGGCATTTTTAAGTCCTCAGAAATCTCTGATTGACTCAAACCTTCGTAGTAAGCCATTTCTAAAACCTGTCGCTGTTGATCAGGTAACTCAGATAATGCTTCACGAATCCGGTTGGATGTTTCTTTGATTGAAGCTTTATCCATCAAACTATTCCTATTGTCTTCGGGAAAGCTGTGATTCCATCTTTGCAAACGTTGCCATCTGGCTTGTATTTGACGGAGGCGGTCTATGGATTTTGATCTGGTGAGAGTGGTCAAAAAAGCCTGCATAGAGCCTCTCTTGGAGTCATACGCACCACTACGCCAAAGGCTGAGAAAAACTTCTTGTGTGAGGTCTTCAGCTTCTTGGGCGTTTTTTAACATTCGTAGCGCGACTCGGTAGACTATTTCTCCATAACGCTCATAAAAGATACCTAAAGCTGACAGGTTTCCCGAACGCAAAGCCTGAAATACTTCGGTATCTGTCTCATTAGATAACATCATTTAGAACCCAAATATTGACACAATATTTAAAGCATGATATTCGTATTTGTGACTAAAAGTAAATTGAGTCAATCTTGTTTCAATAAATTAATACGAAGCTAAACGCCAAAAAGGATTTAGTTTACTAAAAATTATTGGATCCAGTAAAATCATAGACGAAATAGTGGGAATATGATGGGGGAGAACAAGTTAAGTTAACTTGAGGCGTGTGGTTTCCTAGATATAACAATCCTGAAAAGATATGTTAAGTCAAGATTGGTTAGTGACAGATGATGGTAAGTGCGAAGCTTGGGAAGAATCGGCAGACAATCTAGAATTATGGACAGGTCAATATCGACTTTATCGGTTTTTAACTGATCTGGAAAATATTCTCCATAACTTAAAGAGCGATCGCCTTCGACTCCAAGCAATTTTTCCCCTAGTGCGGCGATTATTAACCAGTTCGGAATGGTTACAAGGTGAATATCTCGAACCAAATCCAGAAACAGGTTGGTCAGTCCTCACCCTATATGATGAGCCGGATTTTCCCTTGACGGTGCAGACAGTCGCTTGGTTATCGGGAAGAGTTTCACCAATTCATAATCATGCTACTTGGGGAGTTGTCGCACTGATTAGTGGAGAAGAAAAAAATACTCTTTGGAGACGGACTGATCAAAACGGTAGTATTGAAAAGTCTGGAGATGTTATTTTAACTCCCGGCGAAATTATTGGCTTAATGCCTGATGCTATTCATCATGTTGAAGCCCTGGGTGATGAACCGACAATTAGCTTCAATTTGTATGGTGAAACTAACTATGAACAGCGATTTGAATTTAATCCTGTTACCGGGACTGTGAAAATTTTTTGATGTTGATTTTAGGCAGATTAGCGTTTTCTAGAACAACTGATATATTGAGCGTCAAGTAGGTTATACCAGCAGAAATTCAGCGATGGGCTACGCCCCGCCTTTGGCGCGATTCATTTCACCTTTGACTTTCAAAGCTGGTAAAAACGCAGATAAACTTTATGGAGTCCGGGCAAAGATGTCCGCCCTTGTGTACAGTTCAGATTATTAATGGGAATTACTAACATTAATAGACTGTAACATTTTTTCTCGCTTTTTCCGAGCAATTTCTTGTAAATCAACTGTTCTATCAGTTTCATCGACAATTTCACCGGTTATTACTTCCAGGACATCTTCCAAAGTGACAACACCGGCCACATCTCCATATTCATCAACCACTACAGCTAGATGTTCACGGGCTGCTATAAAATTCTTCATAAGTTTATCGGCTCGAATGATCTCCGGAACAAAGTGAACTTTCCGAGCTAAATTAGCCATTTTTTCCTGGTTATTGCCTTCAACCATCGCTGTCAGTAAATTCTGCTTTAAGGCAAATCCAATTACTTGATCAATAGATTCATCAACTACAATAATTCGGGTATGTTGAGAAGCAATAATATCTCTTTTTGCTTCTTCCAGAGTCAGATGACCTCGGATATATGTCAACATGATGCGCGGTGTCATCAAGTCTGCTGCTGTTACATCATTTAATCTAAACACCCGTTGGATCATTTCTGCTTCATCGCTTTGAATAATCCCCTCTTGTTGACCAATATTAGCTAGCAGCTTAATTTCAGCCTCATTTGTTGTTGGTCGTTTTTTGGTTTTAAAAAAGCGTGCGGTCAAATTTTCTATAATCCAAACTAAGGGTGTAAAAACTAGAGAAAGTCCAGTGACAGGTAAAGCTGCCAGCATGGCGATTTGTTCAGAATAGCGCTCTCCAATTGTCTTAGGAATGATTTCAGCAAAGATGATAATCAAGAAGGTAAACATTCCCGAAAATATCCCCAGCCAAGTATCTCCTAATACTTGACTAGCAATGCTACCTGTAAGAATACTGCCAACAATATTAAAAATATTGTTCATGATGACAATGGTTGCAATCGGTCGATTCATATTTTCCCGAATCGCCAAAAGTGCCACTGCTGAAGGGTTATTTGATTGTGCTAGTTGTCTGACTCTGAGGGGAGAAACAGAAAACAGCGCTGTTTCTGTACCAGAACAAAGCGCTGAACCTAAAATCACAACAAACACAATTATTACAAGCTGGAACATATAGTTTCCCAAGTCTGGGAATAAAATTTTGGGGTGAGTACCGCAGGGCGTAAGTCAAAAATCAAAACAATGGTATTTTAGCCTGTTTTACGGTTTTGTATCTGGTTTTTTTATTTTATCAATATCCGGGAAGACCTGCCAAAGCTATTTTCTTTTTCTTCCCGGCTCCGCAAGCTACTGTTTACAGACTAGGGAGAGTGGAATTATTCGATATGCGTCATGATAATAGAGGATCTATTTATCTGTTCAAATTCTCATGCAACAAATATTTCCCGGAGAAGTATTCGCCAACACTGCGGATTTTGATGATGGCATTCGCCAACTGTTACCCCGATATGATGAAATGTTGGAGGTGGTTACCCGATGTCTCCCTAGCACAAGTCGTCGCATTTTAGAGCTAGGGTGCGGTACGGGGGAACTGACTCTGAAAATCTTCCAGCGTTTTCCTGATGTTGAAATCATTGCTTTAGATTACTCACCGCGAATGTTGCAATGTGCCGGCAAGAAAATTAAATCTGCTGGATATCAACAAAAATGGACTGGTATCCAAGCTGACTTTGGTGAATGGGCAGATAATCCAGAAAAGTTCGATATTGGTAGCGAATTTGATGCCTGTGTTTCATCTTTGGCAATTCACCATCTCGATGATCAGATGAAGTTGAAGTTATTTCAACGAATTGCTATGAGTCTTAACCAAGGCGGTTATTTTGGCAATGCAGACCCCATATTACCAGAATCACCTGTGCTAGCAGAAGTTTATCAGAAGGCGCGAGAGGAATGGACAGCCCAACAGGGAACTACTTTAACAGAGGTTCGGGCTAAACTTGGTAGTAGTAGTCAGTCAGGATATTCTCGTCAAGACCAACTCGCTACTTTAGATACTCATTTGCAAATGCTGACCACATCAGGCTTTAAGACGGTGGCTGTACCTTGGAAATATTACGGTTTAGCTGTATTTGGTGGTTGGATTTGAAAATTGCTTCAAATAACATCCCAGGCGGTTCCTTTATAGCCATAATCGAAAATTTCGGGGTGCAAAATTTCTGCCAAAATTTCTAAAGAATCTGCGAGTCGTGGCCCTGGACGATTGAAGAAGGCATTACCATCAGTAATATAAACTCTGCCACTTTTGCTAGCGTGAAGTTTTTGCCAATCTGGACGTTGAATGAATAATTTGGCTTCTTGACGAGTCCGATTTAAATCAAAGCCACAGGGCATAAAAATGATGATATCTGGATTGCTTTTTAAGAGTGTTTCCCACGGGACAGTAGTAGAGGGCTGACCGATAACGCTAAACTGTGACTGACCTCCAGCTAAGTTAACGAGTTCGGGAATCCAATTGGCCGCTGTCATTAAAGGATCTGTCCACTCAATACAAGCAACTGTGGGTAGTTCTGTTAAGGAAAGCCCTTGGATTTTTCGCTGACAAATGGTCGCGCGAGCTTCTAAATTTTCTAAAATCTGAACTGAGTCTACACCAAAGATATTACCTACTCGCTCGATATCTTGCCAAACATCTTCAAGGGTATTAGGTTTTAAGGAAACAATTTGAGGTGAGTTGTGGACGATACTAGCAACAGCTTTTTCTACATCTGCTAGGCTGACTGCACAAACATCACATTGGTCTTGAGTGATTATGTGGGTGGGCTGTAATTTCTCTAAAATATCTGTTTTGATTTCATAGATACTTAAGGCCGATTGTAGCAACTCGTTGACATCATCATGAATTTTGCGGCTAGGGTCATGAGAGTTCAAGCGTGCTTGGGTACAAATGGGGCGATTATGGATTTCTGGTGGGTAGTCACATTCATGCGATCGCCCCACAATTTTATCACTCAATCCCAGGGCTGCCAAAATCTCTGTTCCACTAGGAATCAAAGAAACAATCCTCACACTATTATTTGCCATTGAACTACCTCCAGAATATCTGTTATTATTTCAATTCTTACAAATTTTAATCATTAGGGTATCTTTCTCTAGGTGAATGCGCGGCGGCTCTGGTAGTCAGTATTTACATGGTTAAGTAGTATTTATTTATTCAGCAATATGAACTTGAAGTTTTGGGTGAATAGGTTGCAGCACCTTGTTTTCTGCCACTTCTGGGGTCAAGCAGCGCCATAGGCTCCCAGTCCGATGGTGCAAAATTTACTGTTTTATAATAATCATACAAAAGTTAGAGCATCAACCTGTATAGATATACTCCAGAGGGATGATGCTATTTTAGTGATTTTAATATGGGACTTCCAAGAAATAACTAATTAAATACGTGATTGCGAGAATATTTAGGTAACGAATTTATAGTAATGAAGACAATCTGATGGTAATAGTCTCAGAATAAAATCTTTATCTTTATTCTGATTAGAGATTTGAATTTGGTCATTAGATGTAACTAAATGAATCGACTGAAAGCATTGAAATATCCAGCGTAAAGTCGGTTTTGCAGTTGGTTTACCTAACTGATTTCTAATTGTTGATTTATTTTCTCGTAAAGCGGCTCGTATTTGTCTTTATGCCAGGGTATATACCAGCAAGCATAAACCCATAATCATTGCTAGGGATTCAATTCTCTCAGGGCTTTTGAGAAAGATACTATCTGCAAAAAATAATGGGTCTTTGAGAAAACCAAATCCCCGTTCACATGATTGCTGTGCTTTATATTCCTTTAACATTGAGTCGTTACTGAGTACACTGCCTAAATGATATATATTTGGGATTTGGATTTTTTTTACATTCAACATCACAACAGGATTCTCCATGAATTCTGTTTTGATTTTCTCATTTCTATTTTGGTTAACAATTAATTTTTTTAAACTTTTTCGGGATTTTCATATTCCGCCTGCAATCCTGGTTTTTACCTGAAAGCTTTACTAATTGACAGTTGCTTAGGTTTCTAAGACTATTCTCATTAAGCCCCTTTCCTCTTAATTTACTTTAGTTCTTACGTACTAGTTAATCGCTCTTTTCTTGATGTGTGACAGTATTGGGTGCGGAATGTGGGTTGTAATTCTTAGAATCCCCCAGCTTTAGCCGGGGGCGTAGCTAGGGGAATATTCAAATACTAAATGCCCAAGTTTGTAGCAGCAGCACTGATTAAGGAATCAGGATGAGTGATGGGCAAATCACCTGTGATTTCCCAGAAGAACGCACCACCAATTCCCTGCTGTTTAACGTAATCAGTATCTCCATTGAGTCCATCTGCATATAGACTAACGTTACCGTCTGGATCTACATCTGCAAAAGCGTAGAACAAATGGGTGAGTTGATTAACCGGAATTTCCTCTGGGTTAGTATTGCCATCAATTCGCCAAGAGGGTATGTATCCACCCAGAATATAATCTGGACTAACATCATAATGCCTCATTAAGTTGGATATTGCGGAACTGACCATTACTATCAGGATTAAGTACATCATGGTCATTGGCAAAGGTGAGATAGTTGAAATTGCCCGTGAAGTAATCTCCTACGGTAATACTGTAAGATTGCCAACCAGAACCAGTGCTATAGTTTTTAAAGTTATTCAGTCCCCAATTTTGAGTTCCACTAAGTTGGAATAAGTTTTGGGGGTTATTGATGACATCATTGTCAGTATCAAAACCAATTCCGTGAATTTCTCCTCGTTTGCTGCTTTGGAATTCAAATTCCAGGATGGTGTTGTTGGTAATATTGTAATTACCAATGTCCAGTTTTTTCCAGGTGTTACCGGATAGTCCTAGTTGAGTTTTATCAGCCGAGATAACGTATTCATCTGTGACATCTTGGGAGGCGGCGGAAAGAGCGTATTCGTTGCTACTACCGTTGATATTGACGCTGAGGTTGTTATTCTGATTCTCGTAGAGTTGGATATTGCGGAACTGACCATTACTATCAGGTGAGGCTACATCATGGTCATTGGCAAAGGTGAGGTAGTTGAAATCTCCGGTGAAGTAATCTCCTACGGTAATACTGTAAGATTGCCAACCAGAACCAGTGCTATAGTTTTTAAAGTTATTCAGTCCCCAATTTTGAGTTCCACTAAGTTGGAATAAGTTTTGGGGGTTATTGATGACATCATTGTCAGTATCAAAACCAATTCCGTGAATTTCTCCTCGTT